>JAGOIM010000108.1 GCA_017995665.1 Anaerolineaceae bacterium
TTAATTTTCACCGGACAAAAGGGATCTATTTTTTCAAGTGATGATTATTTTTATGAAATCGATGTTAACCCATCGAACTCAAGCGAACTTTATCTGGCAGCACACGAGCATGGATTTTTCAAAAGTATTAATGGTGGACAGAGCTTTTATGCAATAAATTCCGGAGTAAATGATTATTCTGCGCGGACAATTGCGAGTGATAAGAGCGTAGCGGGTTTGATTTACGGTGGCGTATGGCATGATGAGGCAGTTTTCAGAACTGTAAACGCTGGTAACGGTTGGGTGAACCGCCGAAATGGGTTACCAACGAATGCAGCTGTCTTTCGGCTTTATCCCGACCCATTAACGGCATCGCCGATGCGGATTTTTGCTTGTACCTATGGGAATGGAATCTATGCTTCTGAAAATCGAGCAGAAACTTGGTTTTCAGTCGGCTTAAATGGTGAGCGCATCTATGATTTTGTGGTTGCGAATGGGAATCCACAGCGCTGGTTTGCTGCAACGGAAAATAATGGGATTTTTCGCAGAAACGCAGGAAGCTTATCCTGGAGCAATGTGATGGGTGATTTGCGCATAAATGCAGTCACTTCTTTGGAAAGTGATGCAGATAATCAGGTCAATTATGCCGCGGTCTATGGGAAAGGCGTTTATACCGTCGACTCAAGCGGTGAGAAATGGCTCGATTTAACTGAAAATCTTGTTGATAAAGCTTTTATCGATTTGCTAAGTTTTGAAAATCAACTTGTTGCCCTAACAGAAACCTCCATTTATATACAAGAAGGGTCTGAGTGGATAGAGATTGATTTACCCTTAGTTGAAACAAAAAATAGCAAACCGAACAAAGACTTCCTCAATGAAAAAATTGGTCTTCCGGTTGAGTCTTTGGACCTCCACCTCAAGCTTGCAAAAGAGAATCAGCTGTCGTTAAATCAGTCACTGGCGAAAAGCTTGCCCTACCGCCTGATTTCCCATAAGGATCAGTTCTATTTGGGAACGCTTGGAGATGGCATCTTTAGGCGTGATGGGGAGGCTTGGAAATCGATTGGTTTTGCGTCCAAGAACGTTATCGATTTAGCTTCCGAAGGCGATACCCTGTTTGCCCTGGTTTGTGGATCTGACTCGGATTGTTTGGTATATCGCGCGGTTGAGGACGATTGGCTTGCTGTCGGAAAGGGTCTGGAAGGGCAGGTTGTCAATCGGATTCTGCTCAGTCGAGGGGAACTTTGGGCAGGAACCGGCAGAGGAATATATCGTTACGAATCAGAGCGAGAGCTTTGGCTTCCAATTGTCGCTGAAGGACGGAATATACACTCGCTGACTGGCTCTGGAAAATGTAACCTGGCTGCGGGGAGTGATGGGGCGCTTATTTATTCGAAAGATTGTGGAAAAAGTTGGCATGAAATTGAACTTGAGACTGGGGCTTATCAAAGCTTGAGTTTTCTCGAAGCGAGCAAGGATCTGATTTTGCTCGGCTCAAGAGATGCCGGTGCTTTTCTTTTTCGTCTGCCTTAATATTTTCTTCACCGGCTGACTTGATATTTTCTTTGTAAATTCACTTTAAATTCAGAAACTATATTAAACGGCATTGGTTGCAAAAAGTGGACAGTAATAATGTCCGGATTAGTTCTTAGAATCCGAAACTGGTTTTTGTCGTTCTCCATCACTTTTTTCTCTTATCATCTTGTCCGAAATTTTATCAAAGACCCCTTCTGTTTCCTGTTTCCTATTTCCTGTTTTCCCCTTGCCTTTAAAAAGCCATGATATAATTTGCAAATACATTTGGAGATTGTTGAGATTGTTCTCCAAAAGACGGAGATTGAATTTGGCTTTTTTCAACCCAATTAAATGGTTACTGGGGCTTTTATCGCTTGATCTGGGTATCGACCTGGGTACGGCGAATACTTTGGTTAACGTCCGCGGTAAGGGAATCGTTATTAACGAACCTTCCTGGGTGGCAATCAATAAGCGCACCCGTGAACCCGAAAAAATCGGCGCCGCTGCGAAAGCAATGGTCGGACGTACTCCGGCGAATATGGTCTGTTTGCGACCGCTTCGCGATGGCGTTATTTCTGAATATGACATCACTCAGGCGATGTTGGAATATTTCATCAGCAAGGCGCACGAAAACAGTATTGTGCTTTTTCCCTACTCGCGAGTTGTGGTTGGGATTCCTTCCGGCGCAACCGAAGTTGAAAAGCGGGCAGTATATGACGCCGCTATGTCTTCCGGTGCCCGGGAAGCTTTTATGATCCACGAACCGGCTGCGGCAGCGATTGGTGCCGGTTTGCCGATTGAAGAAGATTCCGGTAATATGATTGTTGATATCGGCGGAGGGACGACCGAAGTTGCCGTTATTTCCGGTGGTGGTATTGTCATTTCCCGTTCTTTGCGGGTTGCCGGCGATGAACTCGACCAGGATATTATTGAATATGTTCGCAGCCGCTATAATTTGTTCGTTGGCGAACAGATGGCAGAAAAGGTTAAGATTGCGATTGGTTCCGCCTATCCGCTGAAAGAAGAAAAGACGGTGGATGTGCGCGGACGAAATCTGATTACCGGTTTGCCCGAATCGATTGAAATATCTTCTGTCGAAATCCGCGAGGCATTGGGACCTTCCGTGCAGGTTATCGTTGATACGATTAAAGATGCGCTGGATGAATCGCCGCCCGAAATTTTAGCTGATTTGATGGATAACGGGATTTGCCTTGCCGGTGGAACGAGCCAGTTGCAGGGTTTGGCTGACCGCCTGTCAAACGAGCTGAAAGTCCGTGTTTGGGTGGCAGAAGACCCGATGACTTGCGTAGCCCGAGGTTGTGGGATGGTTTTGGATGATATGGATCTTTACGAAAACCTTTTGGTCGGAATTGAACGCGATCCATTTTCGAGCAGCCAACCCAAAAAGTAGTTTGGGATTCGGCTTATTAGCCGTTTGATTCAGCTATGATTAAAAAAATATTTTCACCCAAAAATTTGCGGAACCTGATTATTAGCCTGGTTGTCCTTGGAGTTTTGTTCCTGGCACTCTCCGGCTATCTGACCCCGCTATTTAGTTTTTCGGCAAGCCCCTTTATTTCAGCGCAAAGCTGGATGGCACAACGATTTTTGGCTTTCAGTGATTTTTTCAATTCGCCACGCGATATGGCAACACTCAGATCCGAAAACCAGCAACTCGAAAGCCAGGTGGCAATGCTGCAAAGCGAGATTGTCGCCTTGCAAGAAAATTTGGCGCAGTCTGAAATTCTTTACACTTTACTCGACTTCGCCCGAACCAATCCGGAGCACAGTTATATCGCTGCAACGGTGATTGGGCGCGAAATCAGCCCATTTTTGCAATATATCATTATTGATAAAGGCAGTAATGATGGTTTGCGTTATGGTATGCCGGTGGTGACTCAACAAGGTTTGGTCGGTAGGATTGATGCGCTGATTGCCAATGCGGCTCGAATTCAGCTGATAAGCGATGCGGAATCGGTTGTGAACGTAAAGCTCCAGACAGCAGAGGTTGAAGGGCTGGTGCGCGGGTCGGTGACCGGCGAAATTAGTTTGGATATGGTTCCGGTCGAAACGGAAGTTCAGATTGGCGATATTTTGATGACATCCGGCTTGGGCGGCACTTATCCGCCAAACATTTTTGTTGGGCAAGTTTTGACCATGCAGTCCAAGCAAAATGTGCTTTTTCAAACCGGGTCGGTTCAGCCGGTGGTTGATTTTAGCAATCTGAGTGCTGTTTTGGTGATTACTAACTTCAACTCGGTGGATATTTCGCCGTTGGTTCCTTGAGGTTGCTGTGATTTCCTATCTAATCGGATTTGCTGGATTTTTGGTTACCGGTATGTTGCAATTGAGCGTTTTCAGCCAGATTAAAATTCTTTCAGGCAGTGCTGATATTCTCTTGCTTTACCTAATTGTCTGGTGCATGTATGACCGCTCGAAGCAGCTTTGGCTAATGGTTTTTGTGATGGCAGGGCTGGTATCCTCGATTTCGGCTTTGCCGGCTGCTATTTTGATGGTTGTTTACTTCTTTGTCTTTGGCGTTACCAGATTGTTTCAGAAGCGACTGACGCAAACACCCCTTCTGGGTGTGATTGTGATTACATTCGTTGCTTCTCTGCTTCAAATTGTTTTGAACCTGGCTTATCTGTTTATCTCCGGTGTTGAATTTAACCTGAATACAGCGCTGTTTGAGGTGGCTTTGCCCTCACTCATATTAAATATGTTTCTCGCAATCCCGATGCACGCGATTATTCGGGAAATTGCCCACTATGCTTTTCCGAAAGGACTCGAAGCATGAATAATAATCAAGAATATAAAAAACCGACTATTGCGATGCAGCGTTTCCGCTGGATTTATTTGGCGATTTCGCTGGTCTTCTTAGTCTATGCCATGCAGCTTTTTCAATATCAGGTAATCGATTACGATATTTATAATGCTCAAGCTGAAGATAACCGAACCAACACGATTAGCATTCCTACCTATCGGGGGATGATTTTTGACCGCAACGGGATTGTTTTGGCACGTAATACCGCTCAATACAATGTTACAGTAACTCCGGCAGAATTGCCCGATTCTTCCGGTGAGACACGAGAAATTTTTGACGAGCTCAGTAAGTTGATTGACATTCCTGTAAATCAAGGCGAGCTCAATGACGAAACCTCGCGCTCTTTTACGCCTTGCGCCACCAATTTCGGGATAGCCCAAATTGTCGAAATTGCAGACAGCCTTTGGCCCTACCAGGCAACCAGGATTAAATGTAATCTCGACAAAGAAACCGCCATGATTATCGAAGAAAAGAAAATGGATTGGCCCGGGATTGCGATTGAAGTTGAATCGATTCGGGAATATCCAACCGGTGAACAAACAGCAGAAATCATCGGCTTTTTAGGTCCGATTCCTGAAATCTTGCTGGATTATTACACCGAACAAGGTTTTGTTTCCGGACGGGATAAAGTTGGCTATATGGGGATTGAAAATTCGATGCAAAGTGTTTTGGGCGGAACGAATGGACGGCGCTTTGTGGAGGTTTCGGTTGGCGGTGAGATTATTCGCGACCTGGAAGAACCGGTTGATCCGGTCCCGGGTGAGGATATCTATTTGACCATTGATTATCGCCTCCAGGAAGCCGCCCGCGCTGCTCTGACCGAACAGTTGCGCTATTGGAATGATTTTTACATGCGCGAACGAGGCGAAGTGATGAGCACGACTGGAACCGTGGTTGGAATGAATGCCAAAACCGGTGAATTGCTTTTTATGGTGTCTTATCCAAGCTATGAAAACAATCGCATGACCCAATTTATTCCGGGTTATTACTACGAACAATTGAGCATTGATGAGGCAAAACCGCTTGTGAATAAGGCGATTAGCTCGGAATTGCCTCCCGGTTCGGTTTTTAAGATGGTCGCAGCTTTAGGTGTATTGAATGAGGATGTGGTTACTCCGGAACAAACCATCGGCTGTACACCAACCATTACCTTACGACAGCAATTTTATGAGAGCGATATTGGTACCGAACAGAGTTATTTCTGCCATGATGACGCGGGGCATGGTCCGGTGGATTATCGCCATGGTATTGGC
>JAGOIM010000109.1:0-2435 GCA_017995665.1 Anaerolineaceae bacterium
GTCCGGGTTTCATGTGAGGAACGGTTGAGGTGAAATCGCCCAGATTTTTAATTGAAAAGCGCACTTCACCATCTCTTTCAGAGCTGCCCGAATAAGAAAATGGGTTACGGCTCAGAACAAAAGGTGATGGGCCGGTGCTAATCCAGGCAACTTGTCCGGCTTCAAAAGGAATGCCGGGGTGCCCATCCGGGCTGAGGGTCAGGGTGTAAGTGTCGGACGAAACACCAACAACCGATTTGACCATATAAGCCTTTTTCCCGATGAGATAAGGGCGAATAATCCGAATATAAGCGAAGGCAACCACCCAAACGACAATTTCGAAAACCCAAACCCAAAATTGGAAAGGATGCTTTGAGTAATAGCCAACTCCGAAAATGTGAACCATTCCGCCAACCAAAATGATTATGGTCAGCAAATCATGGATGAATAGCCAAAGGCGATAGTCCATTTTGATGGTTTTTCGTAAAACTGAAGTGATGCCAATCAACAATAAGCCCATAAGGCCAATCGAACCAGCCGCAATCATCCAGGGTGCGCCGAAAACATTGAGATATGTGGCGATTTTAGGATTGTAAAAAGCCAAAATCATAAAGTGGGCAATGATAAGGAAAATCGACAAAAGGGAAACCCAATGGTGATTGCGATAGACTTTGTCCATATCCAATGCATCTGCCAGCCAACGAATACGTCCGATCGAAATCAGTTGAATTCCAGCCAGAGACATGCCCAAAAAGCCAAGCAAAACAGCAAAATCACGAGGACCACCGCGATGGAGGTCGCCGGAAACAAGCATTGCCACAGCCGGGAGTAAAACCAGCGTTATGTAAATTGTATAAAAAATTATTCTTTTCTTTTTTGGGTCCATAAGTTCCGCCTTTGCTTCCTTTTAGCCCAAATTAGGGTCGGGTCAGGCCTTCGGTTGTCACACCGCTAACCTGGCTGAGGTCATCAATTGAATCATACAAGAGTTGCAAGGCATAGTCTGCGTTATGAACATAGGCACCCGGCTCTTTTTCCACGAACATAAAGTTATAGACTGCTTTCAGCAAGCGTGGGCTGAAGGTTGTGTATTGATTCGGGAAGATGCCTTCGCTCTCGTCGATTTCGCCATCCTGATTGGTGTCAATGAAAGAATAGGGGTAGGAGTCGAGCTTGAATCCGAAGCCGTTACCGGTGACAGCAATCGAATATTTATTCATCGCATCGCGCAAAACTGCCTTCATTCCTTCAATTTCATCGTAAGCTGATTCAACAACACCGTCGCCGTCATAATCTGTGTTGGACATGGTGACCTTTTTGTAATCAGCCCAACCGCTTACATTGGAATGGCAGGTTGAACAAAGGTTGGCGTCCGAACTCGGGACTGCCTGGATGTGCAGGCTATGCGGGTCATGGCAGCTTGTGCAAGTTTCAACGCCTGTGGCATGTTTGAAAGCACCGACATATTCTTTGCCTTCATATTGATAACCGACTGCACCATCGGCGCCTTGATTCACAGAGGCAGCGTGGAAATAGTGGGGGGTGACCATGCTGGAATCGGGGATTGGCGTATCCTGATCTTTATCTGCGTTCGCATTGTCGATGGCACTGCCGGCGGTCAGACCGCTGTGGCAGGTCATACAAACTGAGTTTTTAGCAGTCCCGCTGATTTCTACGCCGGAGGGCAGAGTGACGGAATCAAGCGCATGGGCTTCATCACTATGGCAAGCCGTGCAGCTGACCGGGTCATTGATCTTGCCGGGTTGGTCAACTCTTCCGGCTTCCGAGCCATCGGCGCCGACAAAATCAACAAAACCAGCATTGCTGTGACATTTGGAACAATAAGTTGGCACTTCTGCTGGATCGTCTTCGTTCCAGTGAGTAAAGGCCGCGGACTCTGCATCAGCATGGCCCGAATTCCAATATTTAGTGGCAATCTCTTCAACAGGTTCCGCTTGAACCGCCTGTTGAGAGGAATAGAACATCCAACCGCCAAGCACTGCGGCGATAAGTACAAGAATTATAATAAAATTGCGTTGATTCATAGCGTTTCTCCTGGTTTGGGATAAAAAATTCTTACCTATATTATAAAATATGATGTTGAAATTCGTCAATAGATTTTGCGGATACGGAGCGAACGGTTTGTCCTTTTCCTCCGGTGCTTAAGTCTTATAATCTTTCCCCGTACGGACAGGGCTCGCCTCTGTCCGCTAATAATTAGATCGGATGATCTTTCCCGGACGGAGTTACACCGCTCGCTTCGCATCGGGTGCTATAGAACCCCGTCCGTACAGATTTTGATTGCATGGATCTTTCTACCCGCCAATGATTGTTTACATGATTGCTTTCCCTGTACGGACAGGGCTCGCCTCTGTCCGCCGATAATTTGATTGGATAATCTTTCTCGGACGGAGCTACACCGCTCGCTTCGCATCGGGTGCTATAGAACCCCGTCC
>JAGOIM010000109.1:2535-5519 GCA_017995665.1 Anaerolineaceae bacterium
CCCCAAATTGAAGGAATAAAACTATAATCAAACATATTTACACAATATGCAAAGGAGTTAAATTGTGAAAGATACAATTCGTAAAGAATTAGACAAACTTCATGCCATGGGCGCACATTATGTGGACGCCCGTTGGTATCCCAGGGAAGACAGCAACTTCCTCTTCATGTGGAACGGGAACCTCAAAGAAAACAGTTTTTCAAGCCAAAGCGGTTTGGGTGTTCGTGTGCTCTATAACGGTGCATGGGGATTCTCAGCCTCCTCTGATCTCTCGAATCCCGACGCAATCTTCGGGAAAGCCTTCGAAAACGCCCGCATCGCTTCCGAGCGTGTCACTTTCCCTGTTCGGTTGGCTGAAAAAGAAGCTATCACCGACAGCTTCACCAGCCCAAACGAAATCGACCCCTTCACGGTCGGTCTTGATCAAAAAGTCGCCTTCTTACAAAAAATGGATGCTGCGCTCAACCAAGCCGGAGTTGCTCAACGGGCTTCCTCGATGAAATTTGTGCGTAAGCAAATCGTTTTCATGGATTCCGAAGGCTCCGAAATCGAAAAAAATATTATCGAAGTTTACCCATCTCTCCAGGTTCGCGGAATCGACAAAGACGGTGGTATGCAAGCCCGTGACTACCTCCCCGGAAGAACCGGTCCGACGCGTGGTTGGGAAAGCCTGGACGAAAAACTCTTCCTCGAAAACGCAGACCGAATTGTCCGCGAATTGAACCAGCTCTTGGTTGCCGATGACGCACCTAACGGAAAGATGTCGGTCATTCTCCTGCCCGATATGATGTACCTCCAAACTCACGAAACGATCGGCCATGCTCTCGAGCTTGACCGAATTTTGGGTTACGAGCTCAGTTTTGCCGGTGGCTCTTTCGTTCGCTTGGAAGATTTTGGCAAACTGCAATATGGTTCCGATAAGCTGACCGTTCGTGCTGATGCCCTGGTGCCCAACAGCCCCGGCTCTTTCGGCTATGACGATGACGGTGTCCCGGCTCAGGATAACCTCCTGATTGACAAAGGTTTGTTGGTTGGTGCGATTACCGGTCGCCAGATGGCAGAAGAAGCCAACGCCAAAGCCAAAAAACGCATTTTTGAAGGCTCAAGCGGTGCAAATCGCGCCACCTCTTTCTATCGTGTCCCGATGGAACGCATGACTAACATCAATGTTGACCCGGGCACAGATGGCACACTGGACGACATCATCGCCAAAACCGAATATGGTGTCGTGATGGATAGCGATAAGAGTTGGTCAATCGGCTCAAACCGTGAACAATTCCACTTCGCTTGCCAAATCGGCTGGCTGGTTCAAAATGGCGAAAAGAAAGCCGTGGTTAAAAACCCAACCTATCGTGGTGAAACCGTTCCCTTCTATAACAGCCTTTCTGCCGTTGGTGACGAAAGCACCTGGCATGTTCACTATGTAGATAACTGTGGCAAGGGTGCTCCCAACCAAATTATGCAATTGGGTCATGGTGTGCCGGTTTGTCGCTTTGATGATGTACAGGTAGGAGAGTAAGATGAACCAGGTTATTGAGTTATTAAAAACTTTACGTGAAGCCGCTCTTGAGCGCAACTTGAAAGCCTTTATTTCTTATCACGAAGAAGACAGCTATCTGATGCGCTTTGCCAATTCTGCGATTTCTTTGAACACGAACGAACACTTGATTCGTTTGAGTTTCACCGCATTTGATGGACACAAACGCGCCAACTTTGAGATGATTGTCGATCCTAAAGACTTGGACGGAATGCGCGAGGCACTGGACAGACTGGCTGAAATGCTGCCGCATGCCCAGCCTTTGACTTATGAGCCAACCTTCCCGGTCTATGAACGCGATGTCGTTGACACACGTGCCTATGACCCGGCTTTGGCTGCCCTGAGCAATGAAGAGCGTTTGGCATATTTCAACACTTTGGCCGAAGGTTTGGAAAGCGATGACGTCAAATTGAGCGGCATTTTTACCAATGGTGTTACCACAACCGCCCAAATTAGCACCGCCAGCGAACACACGCAATACTTCCGCTCTACCGATGCCCAGATTACCGCTGTTTTATCTTCCGAAAGCCTGAAATGGGAAGTTAACGCCGAGCAATCCGCCCAAAAGAAGAGCGATTTGAACGCCCAAGCTTTGCATGAAGACCTGGCTTTGTTAGTCAGCCATTATCAACATGATCAAGCTGTCCAATTACCGGTTGGCAAATATACTGTCGTTTTCGGTCCGGCTGCAATTGCCGAGTTGACTGAGATGATGGGCTTTTACGGCATGCATGGTGCTGCTTTGAAGCAAGGGTTTTCTTTCTTAAAGGAAGAAGACCGTGGAAAATTAGCCTTCTCACCGAAAATTCAACTTGCGGATGACCCAAATCAAGTTGAGCTTTTTGCCCAGGAAGCTGATGCCTTTGGCCGCCAGCGCAAAACTTTTTCCTCAGTTAAAGATGGCATCTTCCAGGATTTTGTTTGGGATCAAGACAGCGCAGACGAATTCGGCGAGACTGCCACCGGCCATGACGTAATGCATTTTTCTTTGACGATGGATGGCGGAGATTCCCCGATAGCCACGCTGAAAGAGTTGATTGAAATGCCACGCGAGCAGGATATCCTCTACATTCCCTATATTCACTATATGAACGTCGTCAATCCGACCCAAGGCATGATTACCGGTTCAAGCCGTTTTGGCGCCTTGTATTTGAAGAAAGACGGCAGCGTTCAGGTGCCTTTCAATGTGCGTCTAACCCAGCGCTTCCAGGATTTTTTTGGCGAGCGAGTTGAATGGCTGGGCAAAAAGCAAGTTGTCTACAACACTTCAAACTCCTATGGCCAACGCAACCCAAACGCATTGAAATGCCCAAGGTTTATTTGTGTGAAAGATATCGAAATTTCTCACTCTAATCCTTCCTATTAAACCAATTAATTCATGGCAGGCTTTGGAATTTTTGAAAACAAAAGAATCCGAAGCCTGCCTCGTTGACAAGCAAAATCAGCA
>JAGOIM010000110.1 GCA_017995665.1 Anaerolineaceae bacterium
CTTTTGGAATCTCAATTTGATGCCCAAACAATTTATCGCTCCGGATTTACGGTTTACACAACCCTTGATCCGGAGATGCAACGCGACGCTGAACGGGCGGTTAGCAATCAGCTGGCTCAAATGGCAGGGAAGAACGCTACCAACGGAGCAGTGATTGTGATGAATCCCCAAAATGGTGAAATTCTTTCCATGGTCGGCTCGGCTGATTTCAACAATCCGGATATCAGCGGGCAGGTTAACATGGCACTGACCGACACCCGGCAACCCGGTTCCGCCATCAAACCGCTGACTTATTTAGCCGCTTTTGAAAAAGACTGGACGCCTTCAACCTTGATTTGGGATGTTCCGACCAAGTTCAGACCTTCAAGCGATCCCTTCGACAGCAGCCCGGATTACGAACCGGTGAACTATGATGGACGTTTTCACGGGCCCGTCTTGTTGCGCGATGCTTTGGCAAACTCCTACAACATTCCAGCCGTCAAAGCTTTGGAATATGTCGGAATTTATGACGATCCAAACACAGCCGAACCGGATGGCTTTATCAACTTTGCCAACCGACTGGGAATTACCTCATTAAGCCAAGAAGGTGAATATGGACTTTCGCTCACCCTCGGTGGCGGAGAAGTCAGCTTGTTGGAAATGACCTCCGCCTTTCAGGTTTTGGCGAATGAAGGACGAAAAATTCCACCTGTGGCGATTACGAAAGTGGTTGACCATACCGGTAATGTGCTTTTTGAATACGTTCCCAATGCAGGAGAACAGGTAATTAGGGCTGAACATGCTTATTTAATGGCTTCAATTTTGTCCGACCCGATTGCCCGGGCACCAATGTTTGGTTCGAATTCCGTTTTGAACCTGCCCTTTGCTGCGGCTGCCAAGACCGGCACCACCAATGATATCCGCGATAACTGGACCATGGGCTACACGCCCGATCTTGTGGTTGGGGTTTGGGTCGGGAATGCCGATTACACGCCGATGGTGAACACCTCCGGCGTTGAAGGGGCGGCTCCAATTTGGGCAGATGTGATGATTTCGGGCATCAACCGCTATAAAGGCGGGCAGGCAACAGCTTTTGCGCGCCCGGCTGGGATTGTTGATTATCAGATTTGTGCAATTTCCGGAGCTCAACCGAGCGATTTTTGTCCGGCTTATAAAAACGAGATTTTCGCCTCAGATCAGACACCCCTAAACAAAGATCAAGACCTTTGGTACAAGGCCTTTGTCGATACCTGGACAGGGTTAAGCGCGTCTTCGGCTTGTCCTGATTACACAAAAGAGGTATTGGCAATCAATGTTGAGGATAAATCAGCGATTGAATGGCTAAAAACACAACCGGGGAGAGATTGGGCGAATGGAAAAGGCTTTCCCGATCCTTTAGTGGTCAAACCGGAAAGAGAATGCCGCGCAGACGACCCGAGGCCGATAATCGAATTGCACGGAATTGGCGATGGGGTGGTTATTCGCGATAATCCATTTGTCATAAGCGGTGTTTTGGATGCGACCGCAAACTTTAAGCAGGTGATTTTGCATTGGGGTAGCGGCACCGATCCGAGTGAATGGCATCGCATTGTTCCGGATTGGATTACCTATCCGATCAGCTCTCCCTCTGAAATTGTTCGTTGGGATTTGAGCGATATTGATGAACCGGTGATTACGCTTAGGGTTACCATGCACAGTACGCAAAATACGGAAGTGCAGAAGAAATGGATTTTACGCCTGGAGATTCCGGAACCAACTCCGACTGAAACCCCCACCCCAACCCCAACGGATATCGCTACGCCAACGCCGCCGCCGCTTCCCACGGAAACTCCACCACCGCCTGTTGAACCGACGATTGCACCACCTGACGAACCTTAGATCGGACAAATCATATAGAAATGAAAGCCATCGAATCGGTGGCTTTCTGTTAGAATAAGCCTATGTTTCCAAACCTTGATACTACTGAAGCAACATATCTCGTTCGCATAATTCTCAGCCTTGCGCTGCTGATCGTCTTTTTTGTTTTAGCCTTTGTGATGATTCGCAAAAAGCAAAAAGCAGCAGCGATTACGAAAAAAACCGTTCTGCCGGAAGCCCCCGGCACTGAAAATGAGCAAATTGATCCTCTCTCGGCAGAGGCAAAACCATCAATAGATAGCAGTAAAAATGCAGACAAGTCCAGCCAACTTCGGAAACTTTACCATAGCTGGCAGACAAAAAGACTGCTCGAAACCGAAGACAAGCGCGGGCTTTTCCTCCGAACCGGCGTCGAGAGAAACGGCCTGAACTATCAACTCGTCGCCACGACGCAAACCCAGGCTTTCGCGATTTTGCTCACAGCCTTGATGTCCGAAAAAGACCCCGACTCGACCAAACAAGCCGAAGCGCTTTTTGCCGTTGTGCTTGCCCACCCTGCTTATGGACAAGAATACTTGAGCAGTTGGAAATTCATGCCCGATAAGCCTCGTTCGCCTCGTCTGGATCCTGGATTGCAAGCCGAAGCCTGGCTTATTCTTGCCCTGAATTATGCTCTCGATCATCTGCCTGAAATGAAGCGTTTCGACTATGCGCAAATTCTTGAGGACCGAGCGCGGGCTTTAATAGAAATCACCTCCTCCGAAGACGAAAATTTAATCGAAAAGCAGCCTTTCGGCGCCTTTTTGGAACGTCGTATCAAAAACCTCAATCCTGACCACGCCTGGATTCCGCTTGGGGAAACGAAGCAATCCTTTTTTGAAAAGATTGAGAACTTCAAAACCTTCATCGAGGAAGGCGAAGGTCAAAAGCTTGGTTTTGGTCTCATGCAATTGGGTCTAATGGCGAAACTCGACCAAGACGGCAAAGCCGAAAAGACCATTCGCCAAATCGCAAGCGACTTAACTACTTTTGTCGAAGCGCTCCTTGAAAAAGAAGCTGAAGACCAAAGCTTCAGCCAAACCAGTCTGCTCGCCTGCCTGGTTCCGGCAGTCTTATGCCTGGATAATCAAAGCTTGACAGAAAGACTTAGGGCGCGTCTGCTCGTAAAGCAGACGGATAAAAACGACGGGCTCGGAGCAACCCTACAATTGCTCGGCTTGGCACTCCTCGAAAAATAAAACAAAAAAAGGGATGGCATCTCTACCATCCCTTAACTTACCATATCAATAACAAATTATTCGGCTTTATCGACGATGTATGCCATCGAAACCGTGCCGGGTCCGACATGGCTGCCAATCACCGGGCTGACTTCAGAGCGAATCACCTCAATCGGGTGCAACTTTTCTACCGCTATTTTTTCCATGGCAAGCATTTCGTCATAAGCCAGGGCATGGAAAGGACCAATCCGAACCGGGCTGCGTCCGGCGATATCTTTTTCAATCAAGTCCACCATGCGTGAAAGGGCTTTCTTTTGTGAGCGAACGCTTTCCACTAACTCAATTTTGCCATCTCGAATCATCATAATTGGTTTCAAATCGAGAATTGAACCTAAAAGGCGCTTGGCAGAGTTGATTCGCCCGCCACGATGCAGATATTCCAAGGAATTAACCGTAAAATAAACACCAATCCTTGGGTATGCGTCTTGAGCAAGTTCAAAACACTCTTGCAAACTGGCACCCTTCTCAGCTGCCCGGGCGACTTCCAATACCATCAATGTCAGCGCCATGGAAACCAGATTGGTATTCCAAACAATCAGGTTTTCCGGATCGCCCAGTTCTTTTTTGGCGGCTAATGCCGAATCGACCGTAGCAGACAAACCTTTAGAAATACCCAAATATAAAACATCATTACCTTCGTCGAGCAATTTTTTGAAAACTTCCAAAAATGCACCTGTTGTAACCTGGCTGGTTGTCGCCATTTCTTTTGACTCAGCCATTTGTTTGTAAAAATCATTGGCTTCAATATCAACACCATCACGATAAGTCTTGCCCAACCAATTGACTGTCAAAGGAATGATCGTCAAATCATATTGTTTTACGAGCTCCTTTGGGATATAAGCTGAAGAATCACTCACAATTGCAATTTTATTCATATTTACCTCTGTTTTTCATGTTTTAGCTGCATAACTTCGTTTGAACCTATGCCCTAATAAGTTTTTAATAAAAAAGAAAGTATACCAGACGTATGCCATATGTCACATTAGGGGTAGTACAATCCTGACAGTTTTTATCCAATTCCTTTTTATGCTATTAATCCTGTTATGGATTAAAATTAATTTTTCCAGTCGCCGGCTCAAGCGAAAGCCCTCGTAAATAAAGCGGTCGGGCAGCCTCCGGAGCGAGCCATTCGCCCACCGCCTGCCAGGGCGCATCCACTGCCTGCCCAGCTTGATTGATTAGCCGGGCTTGCTCATCTAAGCGAAGCACTGCCGTTGAAGCTGATTTCCGTTGCCAAACTTGCAGCCTGCGATTTGGATCGCTTCCGGAACAAAGCGGAGAGGCGTCAGCATTGCCATAGTTCATTAAAAAGCGAAATACCCTCAGGCAATCCCAAACTTCCTCACTCACCGGCGGTAGATCAAGCGTTTCGCCAATCTGAGCCTCAATCCCATGCAAAAATTGGCCGCCAAATTCTACGACATCTCGCATTTGCGCTATCTGACTCCGAAGCCCGTTTAGTTTAAACAAGAGGTCTGCCTCAGGCAATCTCACCTTCCAGCTGGCAGTGCTCTGATTGAAGAGGAGCAGATTGCCTTCCTTAAAATTCAGGTTTTCATCGACAGCCAGCTGATAATAGTTTTCAGCGTTGAGTGCACCGCTCCTCTCTGCTGCCAGCCAATAACGCATTCCTTCCGTCAGCTCAACCGGAGGCGTAAAATTGAGGCTTTGCCAGCTGTAACTTTCACTCTGAAGTTCTTCCGGGCTAATCAAAACCGAGGTAAGTGCCAATCCGGAAGGCTTCCCGGCAGAATCTGCCTGAAGGCTCAAACGAAGCTTATCCCCCGGCTCCCCAACCTTTCGCAAACGGACGGCTATTCGATTAAATTTTAAGCTATCCCTAACCAAAAATGATTGCGCCAGGCGTAAATTATTGCCCGTGTTCCCGAGGGGTTGAAAGCCGGACTGCATGACAGTATTCTCGATACGTCCATTCACCCCGGGCCAAATCCGCCAGCTCAAACTGTTCATCCAGCCCTTGCAAGTCAGATGATAAATACGACCATCTCGGTTTGAAGCCCGGCTTTCCGCGTTGAATCGGATTTGCGGAAAAGCTTTTTCAGCCAAACGCATTTGGGCAAAACGCTCTGCGCTGTTTTGCGAAGCCTGATTCAAAGTGAAGAGAGCCTCTTTTTGCCCAAAAATTGCCTGACTTTCCAAATCTTCAAACCAGGCTGTCTGAGTGAATTCGGCAGCTTCGTCATCAACAGAATCGCGATAACGCACCGCCACCCGATTTGCCATTTCCCGAATATCCACCGAATAGCCCAAATTGCCGGAGCTTTGGCTGACCGCTTCCAGATAACCCCACCATGCCAGCCTGCCTTGCGGGTCATAAACACGCAGGTCCTGACCTAAACGCAGCTTCCAGTCCTCCATGCTCAGGCTCTCTGCAGGAC
>JAGOIM010000111.1 GCA_017995665.1 Anaerolineaceae bacterium
GTACAATGCTTCTGGTCGCCGTGGCTGCCTTGATTGCCTCCCTGGCAGTCAGCTTTCTCGCATCGCGAACCGCTGCCGGGATTGGCCGCGATGTTCGTTCGGCAGTTTTTAACAAAGTCGAAAACTTCACCGCAGCTGAATTTGAGAAATTTTCAACCGCATCCTTGATTACCCGCACCACAAACGACGTTTCATCTGTCCAAATGGTGATTTTTATGATCATGCGCATGGCATTCCAGGCACCTTTGATTGGAACCCTCGGCGTTATTTATGCACTCGATAAAAGCCCCGGTATGTGGTGGACGATTGCTCTGATGGCAGCCCTGCTTCTCATCTTGGTTGGAATCATTTTCTCTCAACTCACGCCAAAATTTAAGATTGTTCAGAAATTAGTTGACCGCTTAAATTTGGTGATTCGAGAAGATCTTTCCGGTTTGTTGGTTGTCCGCGCATTCAATAAAGAGAAATTCGAAGAAGACCGTTTTGACAAAGCCAACACCGACGTAAAGAACAACCAACTTTTTATCGGTCGCACGATGGCTTTTGCCTTCCCCTTTATGAATATCATCATGCAGAGCGCTCAAGTCCTAATCATCTGGGTCGGCGCCCGTTATGTTGCCCAAAGCTCAATGCAGGTTGGCGATCTGATGGCTTTCATGCAATACGCCATGCAAATTTTCTTCTCCTTTATGCAGCTTTCAATGCTCTTCATCTTCATCCCTCGTGCTGCTGTTTCCGGGGATCGAATTGCTGACGTTTTGGAAACAGAAATTGCCATTAAAGATCCGATTGAACCTCAAAATTTAACGAAACCAGTCAAAGGTTTGGTTGAATTTCATGATGTCGATTTCCGCTATCCGGACGCTGAAGCGGATGTCTTACACGATATCAGCTTCCGAGCCGAACCGGGCAAAACTACTGCCATTATCGGTTCAACCGGTTCCGGTAAGTCAACCTTGATCAATTTGTTGCCACGCTTTTTTGAAGTTAGCAAAGGCGCAATCACAATTGACGGAGTTGATATTCGCGATATCACTCAGAAAGAATTGCGCGACACAATCGGTTTTGCACCTCAGAGAGGGCTGCTTTTCAGCGGTACCGTTGAAAGCAACCTCAAGGTCGGCAAGCCTGATGCAACTGAAGCGGAAATGATTGAAGCAATCGAAATTTCTCAGGCTGCTAATTTTGTGCTCGAGAATGAAGATGGTTTGAACATGGAAATTGCTCAGGGCGGAAGTAATGTATCAGGCGGTCAAAAACAACGGCTTTCAATCGCCCGAGCGGTGATTAAACGACCGCCAATTTTCATCTTTGACGATACTTTTTCTGCTCTCGATTACAAGACCGATGCGGTATTACGCAGTGAATTAAATAAAAAACTTAAAGGCAGTACGATTTTGATCGTAACCCAACGTGTGGCAACTGCCAAAAATTCTGACCAAATCCTCGTTTTGGATAATGGTCGCTTAATTGGAAAGGGCAAGCATGACGAGCTGATGAAAACTTGCGAAACCTACCACGAAATTGCCAGTTCTCAGCTCAGTGAGGCGGAGTTAGCATGAGTAATAACACACAACCAGTAAATAATAACAATAAAGCTCCGGTCACCAAACGACAATCAGGTGGAAGACCAGGAGGCGGGCCCGGCGCATTGATGCCCGGTGAAAAAGCACGCGACTTTAAAGGCACCATGACCCATTTGTCCCGCTATCTGGGCGGCTTCACCTGGGCGATTGTTATCACCATGGTCGTCGCAGCTGCTTCAACCATATTTTCCATTTTTGGACCCCGAACTTTGGGACTCGCTACGACCGAACTCTACGAGGGTGTCATGCGCATGGTCCAAAACAACCCAGTCGGAATTGACTTTGCCACCCTTAACCAAATTTTGCTGCAAGTACTATTCTTGTACGTAATCTCAGCTTTGCTTGGCTTAATTCAAGGCTACATTTTGTCTCAAATTTCCGCCAAAATTAGTTATCAACTGCGGGATGATATTTCCCACAAGATTAACCGCCTCCCTCTTAGCTACTTTGACAGAACTACCCGAGGCGAAGTGCTTTCTCGCATTACAAATGACGTCGACACAATCAGTCAGACGCTCAACGAGAGTCTTTCTCAAATTATCACTTCGGTAACCCGTGTTGTCGGTGTTTTGGTCATGATGCTTGGGATTAACATCTGGATGACCCTGATTGGTTTGCTGATGGTGCCTGCCTCGATGATAATCATTCGCCTTGTGGTTGGAAGATCACAAAAATATTACTTCCAGCAACAAGAATATCTTGGACACATCAACAGTCACATTGAAGAAATGTATGGCGGACATACGGTCGTTAAAGCTTTCAATGGTGAAAATGAGAGCATCGCAAAATTTAGCAATATCAACGACACGCTCTACAACAGTGCCTGGCGTTCACAATTCCTGAGCGCCATGATTCAGCCCAGCATGCGCCTTTTGAGCAATCTCGGCTATATTGCCGTCACAATTTTAGGTGGCACTCTCGTGATTCGCGAGCAACTGACCGTTGGCGACATCCAGGCATTCATTCAATATCTGCGCTCCTTCCAGGATCCGCTGATGCAGATTGCCAATATCACCAACATCCTCCAGCAAACCGCTGCCGCCGCTGAACGTGTTTTTGAGTTCTTGCACGAAGAAGAAATCTCACCCGATGTTGCAAATCCAGTCGTCGTTGATCATGTTAACGGGGAAGTCGAATTCAAAAACGTCCGCTTTGGTTATGACCCTGACCAGCCGGTTATCAAAAACTTCTCCCTTATGGTTGAACCCGGTCAGCAAATTGCGATTGTCGGGCCAACCGGTGCCGGGAAAACCACATTGGTTAAGTTGCTGATGCGTTTTTATGAGATTGACAGTGGCGAGATTTTGATTGATGGTATCAATATCAATCAATTTACCCGCGAGGACTTACGCAGCAAGTTTGCCATGGTTTTGCAAGACACCTGGCTTTTCAATGGCACAATTAGAGAGAATATCCGATACGGTCGTCAGGATGCTACGGATGAAGAGGTGGAACGCGCAGCCGATTTGGCTTATGCCGATCACTTCACCCGAACCCTGCCCGGTGGCTATGAAATGGTCTTGAACGAAGATGCCAGCAACGTCTCTGCCGGTCAGAAGCAGTTGCTCACCATCGCAAGAGCCGTTCTGGCAGACCCGGCTATTTTGATTTTGGATGAGGCGACCAGTTCTGTCGATACCCGAACGGAAGTCTTAATTCAAAAAGCAATGGATAAATTGATGAAAGGCCGCACATCCTTCGTGATTGCCCACCGCCTTTCAACCATTCGCAACGCAGACCGAATTTTAGTCTTGCGAGATGGCGATATCGTTGAGCAGGGATCGCATGACGAGCTTTTGGCAGCCAAGGGCTTCTATGCTGAACTTTATAACAGCCAGTTTTTGACTCAGATAGATTCTTAATTTAGCTTATGAAACGGCGGAGTGGGCAAAAACTCACTCCGCCCTGCACCTCCCCGTTTCCCGCTTTACCGTTTCCTGATTTCCATTTTCCTGCTTTCCCGCTCCCTGATGAACCGACAATATGAGAATCTCGTAAGGAAAAGGCCCTATAGCACCCGATGCGAAGCGAGTGGTGTGCCTTTTCTACGAAAGAATTTTTTACCCGCTCCCTGCTCCCCCGATTCCCGCTCCCCGTTTCCCGTTTCCTTCTACCTGCTTTTATTGCTCTACATTTAATCGTTATAATAGGGCAGACTTAAAAACAGAGAAATCAATATGAAAAAAATCGCAACAAATAAAATTAACTCGAAAATATTCACAGCCTTGGCAGTTTTGCTAAGTCTTTTTATTCTGCAAGCTTGCACGCCGAATGAAGCACCCATACCAACCGAGACGGCAGAAATTGTGACTCCAACCGCAAGCTTAGTTCCAAGCGCAACGCCATCGCCCACAGCCACCCCCACGGCAACCCCCGAACCAACTCCGACCAAAGCCTATAAAGCCGGAGAGCTCGAAACTCGCGAACAAGACGGCATGGAAATGGTCTACGTTCCAGCCGGCAGTTTTGAAATGGGCAGCGATTCTGAATTTGCAGACGAAATGCCACTCCGACAGATAAGTTTGGATGCCTTTTTCATCGATAAATACGAAGTCAGCAACGGTCAATATCAAGAATGCCTGACTGCAGGCGCTTGTACCGAACCGGGCAATCTTACTACCCCCAGCCAGGAAAGTTACTTCGCAAACCCTGATTTCGCAGATTATCCGGTCGTCTATGTCGATTGGGGACAAGCCCAGGCCTATTGCCAATGGATCGGTGGAGATTTGCCAAGCGAAGCCCAATGGGAAAAAGCAGCCCGCGGAACAGATGGACGCCAGTTCCCCTGGGGTAATGAAGGCCCCGACACCCAATTCACTTTTGGAGCGGAAGACTTCCCGAACGACTACGCCAATTTCGACGACTATCAAGGCGATTTAACGCCGGTAGGCAACTATCCCAACGGTGCCAGTCCCTTTGGTGCCCTGGATATGGCTGGCAATGTTTGGGAATGGACACGCGATTGGTATGGAGCTTATGATGCTGGGCAAACTGTAAACCCGGAAGGTCCGGAGAGCGGCACAGATAAAGTCGTCCGCGGAGGCGCTTTTGATTTTGGTGCCTGGAGCATCCGCAGCACCTATCGTGGAAAACAAAGCCCCAATTATCAAAACTACCAACAAGGCTTCCGCTGCATAGTCCTGCCCTAAGCACAGCAAGGCAACAGCAATTTGTAGGGCGCGGTCGGAACTAATTTTTAACAAGGTAACAGCAATTTGTAGGGCGAGGTTGAAGGTGCCAGAATCATCATGATACGGAAATTTTGTGCACCTTCAACCCGCCTGAGTTTCGGTTTCATATAATTTTACATAATCACATCAAAGGCGGACATAGTACCCGAACGCAGTGAGTGGTAATGAAAATGGGAGAACTCATAATGATATCAGGGTTAGAACATTTTCAATCTCGCCCTACGCAAATTTTCTCACAATGGCGAACCTGTACCCGTACGAAGTGAGTGGTATTGAAGATGGGATTGCGCATAAAATTCCTCGAGGTTTAAACATCTTCTAGTTCGCCCTACACACCATATGCGTTCCAAAATGCTTGAATATTGCAAACTATATCCGTATTGTTTGCATTCCATCTTCATTTAAGTTATAATTTTCACAATCACTAATAGTTACAAAGACCGACAGTTTTCCTAACAAGGAAACTGACCGGGTCTCCATATAAAATGTCTTGCAAGCTTTGAAGGCAACCAATCAATTAACGGCTCTCTACTCGAAAGGAGATTTCTACAATGGAAGAAACCAGACCTTATGTATCATGGGAATTGATGAACGCATTCCTCACCGACGCCTTCGTTGGCTACGGTGTTCCCAGAGAAGATGCAGTAATTTG
>JAGOIM010000112.1:0-2308 GCA_017995665.1 Anaerolineaceae bacterium
GCGTGAGTTTGGATTTTTTATTTACCGGGCAAACCATTTGGCATTGATCGCAACCGAAAATTCGATTCCCCATCGCTTTCCGATGCTCAATGGGGATTTCAGCCCGATTTTCAATGCTCAGATAGCTCAAACAACGTCTCGCATCGACCGTCCGATTGGGGAGAATTGCCTGAGTTGGACAGGCTCTGACACAAAGTTGGCAATCACCGCAGCCATCCTCCACATAAATTTTGTCCGCTTCAATTTCAAGGCTCACCAGAAGCTCAGAAAGATGAATCCAGGAACCAAATTCAGGATGAAGCAAGAGCGAATTTCGCCCAATCCAACCCAAACCGGCTTTTTGGGCATAAGCCTTCTCGAGAATGGGAGAGCTGTCCACGCAAGCCAGATAGTCAAATTGCTCTCCGCTAAGCGCTTCAATCAGAACAACTAACTGCTTCAGACGTTCCGAAATTTGTTCATGATAGTCGTGCTGCAAAGCATAGGCAACAATTTTGCCCGAAGTCTTCTTCGCCGAATGGGAAGGGGGCGGATAGCCCGAGACCAGGCTAATTACAGTTTTGACAGAGGGTAATAGCTGGCGCGGGTCGGCTCTGCGCTCCAATGCGGACGGGGAAGCCAGATATGCCATCTCGGCATGCCGCTCCTCGTCAATCCATTTTTGATATATTTCAAATCCGGGAACAGGAAGGGCGGGTGTAAAAGCACAATCAAGAAAGCCGAGGCTTAGCGCCCCGGCTTTGATTTGTTCTTTCAGTGAGATCATGCCCCGAAAAAATTATTGGACTATATATTGGAAAAAGAAATAGCCAAAAGCAGTTCCGTTCGGGTTGACGATTTGCCAGTTACTTTTGGCAGTACCGACAGTTTGCGGTGCGGTAAAATTCAAAGTAAATTGAATGCTCATGGAAGGCGGCACGTCGATCGGCATTGTGTATTTAGTTGGGGAGACATTAAAGTTATTTCCGTCAACATATTCAATGTAATATTGCGGTGTCCAAGTCGTTGAGCCGGTATTCATAATGGTAACGACGACCTGAAATCTTTCTCCGGCTTTTACGGTCGAATCATCTGCAGGAGCACTTCTTGCCCAAACACCTGCATCCACGCCTCCGGTTGTTGTCGGAGCGGCATAGGTAACAGTAGCAGCCGGGGCTACGGCAGTTTGCGTTGTGCCCATTGCCGCAGTCGGAATCGTATCGGTTGGAGTAATCATCTGAATTGTTGCTGTTGGTACAGGCGTGTTGGTAGGAACAGGGGTATCCGTTGGGCGGGCAATAGCAGTTTTAGTTGCCTGTGCGCCAACAGTTGCCGCGACCATAGTATGGCGTGCGTTTTCTTCTTCTACCGGGTCAACCTTGGGTCGGCAACCGGTGAAAGCAATCATCATAACAAGTCCAACGATCAGAACCATTTTAATTTTCTTCTTGTCCATCGTCTCACCTTTCATCATTGACGGTTAATAGCTATATTATCTCACATAATTGTGAAGGCTAATTCAAGCTTTGTCAAGCCAAAACGGTTGACCTTAGGGTTGAATTTTGGGTCCAAGCAAATGGACTTCGTCACCGGCAGGTGAGCCTTTTGCCTTCAACAAAAGCACAATTCTAAGCTGTCTACCGCCGATTTCCGAAAGATCGGCACTGAGCAGCTGATATTTTTCATCATAAGCTTCGTCCCATTTCGCAATTTGCACCAATTCACCCTTAGAATCGAGATAATTAATGCTAAATTCTACCTCACAGCTGGTCTTGCCGGGACGACAACCCAAAATTGCACTAAACTTTGCTCCTTCGGGGATGTTCATCGCCGGATAACTGCCTTTTAGGTAAGCATCGTTCGCATTAAAGAGCCCCATCCAGAGAGCGGTTTCGTCATCTTCGTAACCATTTTCAAGAATCGGGCGGTTGTCAGAATAGACATAGCCAGCGCGATCTCCGGGTTGACCGGGGCAATGCAATTGACCGATCGGGCTTTCCCAGGTAGCGGAACAATAGGTATCCGCCAGATTGATATTGTCACCCCGAACCTGAATTTCGAGCCAGAAAGTTGTTTCAGGATTGCGGAAGGCAAAGAGCACACCTTCGGCACTGCGAAGTTTGAAATCAGAACGGTAAGTTCCGGCACTCAGAGGGGCATTCAGAGGCAGCGTAATGGTAACGTTTTGCCCGGGTGCAACCTGAGAGCTGCTGATTGGGATGCTTGTGCTGGTTGTGAGCTGGCTGCCGGAAACGAAAACCAGGCTGTAATCCTCCGTCCAGGTACAACTGCCAATGTTTTTTAGTGTCCAGGTTTTGGTAAAAGCCGT
>JAGOIM010000112.1:2408-5426 GCA_017995665.1 Anaerolineaceae bacterium
GAGAGCTGCTGATTGGGATGCTTGTGCTGGTTGTGAGCTGGCTGCCGGAAACGAAAACCAGGCTGTAATCCTCCGTCCAGGTACAACTGCCAATGTTTTTTAGTGTCCAGGTTTTGGTAAAAGCCGTACCGGGGAAAAATTGGCTACCGTCAGGAATGGACTCTTCAATAAAACTCGCCAAATTACAGTTGGAATCCTGAAGCGGTGAAAGCGTCGGGCTTGGGGGCATGGTCTGAGCCGTTGGAACGGGGGTCTCGCTCGGGGTCGGCAAGCTTGGCGTTCGGCTCGGGATGGGAGATGGGGTTGGCGTTGCAAGGGCAAGTGCTTCGGCAGTTAATTGTTGACTTATCAGGTCAGTGGCGACAATTGAGGTCGTCATTGCCTCGATTGTCGCGGCGGAAGATGTTTGATTGAGCTCAAATTGCTCAACCGGCGTTGGGATCGCCTCTGTTGTCTTTCCACAAGCGACAGACAAGAGCATAAAAGCCAAAACGATCATTAATTTGAAGCGGTTCCTCAGCATGCAATCTTCCTTCCGGAGTTAATTATAACGGCAGATGAGAGTAACCGGGAAGCAAGGGAAGGGGATTATTAGCTGTGATTTTTTTGAGGGCGATCAACATAAAACTGCTAACTGTGCACTGCTTTGCCTTCCCTGGCATTGCTCTTGCAACTATTAGTACAGGAAGTTCATGCAAGGAGCATACTATGAAGAAGTATAGAATAATCATTTTTAGCCTTATAGCGCTTAGTTTGGTGCTTGCCGGTTGCCAACGCTCGGCATCCAAAGCGCCTGATATTACCCCTGACTCAAGTAATGGCAATCAAGCAGCGTCAACTCTCTCAGTTGATGATCAAATTTTAGCCGCTACGGCAACCGCTGACGCGATTCGTCAGGATTTTAATATGCCCACCCAGTTGGTACCCAACGCTCAGGGCACTCCGGTTGCAATTACCGCCATTCCGCCAACGCCGATCCCCAGCGCTACGCCCACCAATCTGCCGACGCCAACACTTTTGCCGCTTACCCGACCGACTTCCTGGACAATTCACGGCGGCGAAACAGTCTATTGCATTGCTCGTCGTTTTGACCTTGACCCGGATGAGATTCTCTCGATGAACGGTTTAAACGCCTACAGCATGCTTCACATCGGCGATGTTTTGCAATTGCCGACAAGTGGCTCATGGACCGGTGGAGATCGCAAGATTTTGGATCATCCCGACACTTGGGATGTCAGCTCCGGTGAAACGGTTTATGGCATCGCTTGCGCTTATGGCGATGTTTGGCCCGAGCATATCATCCAGGCAAATGGACTAAGCGAGCCTTATGACCTGAGCGGAATATCAAGCCTGGTTATCCCATAAGAAAAATAGATTAGAATAAAAAGAGGCTTCGTGCCTCTTTTTTTGTAGGATTTATTTCGGTTCAGATAAGGACAGCATTATGACAGAAACAAAAATTATCAACAGAAAAGAAGTTTTCAAAGGTCGGGCATTTAACGTTGAGGAATTGCAGTTAGCTTTACCGGATGGCAGGGAACAAACTTATTACTTGGTAGATCATTTGGATGCTGTAACGATTTTACCGATTGACCGGGAGGGCATGGTTTATTTCGTCAGCCAATTTCGGGTTGGTGCCGAAAAGAACGTATTGGAACTGCCAGCCGGTGTGATGGATCCCGGCGAAGAGCCTCTGACCTCCGCCCATCGCGAATTGCAAGAAGAAATTGGTCATGATGCTGGGAAAATGAAAAAAATCGGCAGCTTTTGGATGGCACCCGGTTACACTACGGAATTTATGCACGTCTTTTTGGCAACCGACTTGATTGAACATAAATTGCCGGAAGACGACGACGAATTTCTGAGGGTCGTCAAAGTTGATTTGGGGCAAGCCTTTGAGATGATTAAATCCGGAGAAATAAAAGATGGAAAGACACTCTCAACCTTCATGTTGGCATTGCCGAGTTTGAAGGAATTGGGGTTAATTTCAGACTAGTTTCAATTTGAATTTGTTAGAAGAAGAGGCCCTTTTGCAGTGGAAAGGAGTCTCTTTTTTAAATAGCTTTCTTTAAACCATCGGGGGCATTTTTGGTCGAATCCAAGCGATTTTGAAAAAGCTTAATCAACGCAATAAGCATATACCAATGAGGCCACCCAACTACCTGCCACCTGTTCATTTTAGAAGACTGATATAATCTTATCTGTGGAAAAAAGAAATCGCTATGTCGTAATTAGCTTGGTCATAGTCTCGATCTTGGCTTTTGTTGTTTACGCTATTCCAAATTCTAAAGGCTCTGAAGATATGGGCATGATTACTATGTTCGAGCCGGACGAAGCAACAATGCTCCCTTATGTCTATAAAATGATCAGCCCTCAGCCTGATTTGCTTCACACCATAGGAAGGTTCCTCCTCCCTGGCTTCTATTCTTATGGATTGCCTCATTTTGCGCTCTCGGCTGTGGTTGTGAAAGTCTTAACTTGGTTTGGTCAAGCAGATAACATGTCCTTGGTGATGCTTGCCTTGCGTCAGATTGTCAGCGTTTTACCGATGATTGCCGGTTTATGGATATTGGTTTATATGCAAGACCAATTCAAAAGCTGGCGCTCAATTGCCCTTTTTGTCTTCTTATTAAGTATTCCGGCTGTTGTCCAAAATGGTTACTGGTGGCATCCTGACGGTTTGGCTATCCTTTTTTCGAGCTTGATTTTATTCTTCCTTTGGAAAGATAAGCGTCAATTCGGAAAGTTTTTTTACGTCGCAGCTGCCTTAACCGGAGTCTTGATTTCCTTAAAAGTGATTGGTCTGTTTTTCTTCTTAACCATCGGAACAATTCTGATAATGGCTTTGGTTGAAAAGCAAATAAGTTGGAAACAAGCTTTTGGCTATGGCTTGAAATTTATTCTCGTGATGGCTTTGTTCGTTCTTCTGAGCAGCCCACATCTTTTGGTTCCTTCTCACCGAGATCAAGCTATCAAACGCTTTTTGCGAGAAGTAAATGAAACTTCTCAAGGCTATGG
>JAGOIM010000113.1 GCA_017995665.1 Anaerolineaceae bacterium
AAGTTCTTCAAGCATTTTCGCATTATAACATCAGCATGGTACAATTTCTGCGGAAAGCGGTGCAGCACACCGCTATTTATTAATTATGAACTTTGATTTTCAAACGCTCTTTGCCCGAATGATCACGCTGGTAATTGCTTTTACCATTCACGAGTTTTCGCATGCCTGGGTTGCGACCAAACTGGGCGACACAACTGCCCAGGATGCCGGCAGGCTGACCCTCAACCCGCTCAAACACCTGGACCCATTCGGCACTCTTCTTTTGATGGTTGCCGGCTTTGGCTGGGCAAAACCGGTACCAATCAACCCCTATCGCCTCCAGCGAAATAATAAAGCCGGGGTTGTCTTGGTTTCAATTGCCGGCCCCATTTCAAACTTGCTGCTTGCCCTGCTCGGTGCAATTGTCGTTCATCTTTTGCGAAACTTCTTGCCAGGTGCGACGCTGGCGAATTTGAATTTCTTGTCTTATTTTCTGGCTGTTTTCATTTCTACGAATATTATCTTAGCGCTTTTCAACATGCTGCCAATCCCCCCGCTCGACGGCGAAAAAGTACTCAACTTTTTGCTGCCCGCCAAGTGGCAAGGCGCAATTGAACCTTTCCGAAGATATGGCTCGCTAATTATCCTTGCACTTTTCGTTTTGGGACCCAGTTTTGGTTTAAATATTTTCGAATGGCTGATTGGCAAACCGGCAAACGCAATTTTTAACTTCATCCTCGGTTTTTAGGGCAAATGGCTTACTATTGCTATCTGCTGCTATGTGCAAACGGAGCATATTACACCGGTTGGACCACCGACCCAATCCGACGCTTGAAGCAACACAACAGCGGACATGGCGCCCGATACACGCGCATGAATGGTCCCTGTGAGTTGGTTTATGTCGAAGAAATGCCCGACCATCTCTCCGCCCTAAAGCGCGAAATTGAAATCAAAAAATATCGCCCAATCAAGAAGAAGGCTTTGGTCGAAAATTCTCTCCTCAATATCCTGCCTGTCATTGTTGAAAACCGTTGAATCCCCCAGTTTTGATTGTATTTTCCGAATAATAATTCTTCCATAAGGTATACTAATATTAACAACCCTCAAACCAATATCGGAGGAACTATGTCTGGCATCTTGTTTAACTTAGCTTTCACCCTTCACCCCGCCCTCTTTGCACAAACCACCGAGACGGCCCCGATTAACTGGGTCAAATTAGCAATTGGGATTGTCCTAATCCTCGGGCTAATCGCCTTGATAATCTGGCTGCTCACCAACGGCAAACTTGCCCATTGGGCTACGTCTGGCATCCAACGCATTAAATACGCCTTGCAAATTTCACGATTCGGGAATGAAATCAAGCAATCTAATAAAACAAAAAAAACACTACTGGACGAACTCGGTCAAAAAGCCTGGGAAGCTCGAATTTCTGACCCGGCTTATGCACAGGAATGGGCCAATCTTGAAACACTCGAAGAGCAAATCGCTTCGATTACAAGTTTTTCTCAAAGCTTGCAAGAACAAGCCAGCCAGCTCAACCAGCAACACGAAGATCTGAGCCGCGTCTTTGACGACCAACTGGCAGAAAAATATAAACTACGCAAGGACACCGAGAGCAAACTCAAACAAGCCCAGGCGGAACTTTATCGCCTCGAAAGTGATATCGAAGCCCTGGCAAACCAGAAAGCCAGTCTGCAACGCGAAATCAAAAGCACCCGCAGCGACCGTATCAATGCCGAAAGCTCCGACGAACCGGACAGGTCTGAAATTTTATCCGCATTAAACCTTCGTCTGGACGATTTGGTGGCAAAATTGCTTTCGGTCAGCAACGAAGAACCGGAATTAGCCGGACGCATCCCCGCTTTCCAGTCCGAAGTGATTAGCCTGAATTCAAGCTTGACTGAACTCGATCAGCAAATCCGTCAGATTGAAGGGCAAAAAGCCCAGGAACTGGAACCGCTTGAAAAACAAATGGATTCACTCGAAAAACAGGTAAAACAAAAGGCGAATGAAGTCAAAGAGACGGAAAATAAAATGGAACCGCTGATTAACGATCTCGGCAAACGGGTTGACGAAGCCCGCCCGGCTTCCGAAGTCTTACAAGATGCTTACAATTCTCTCGATGCCAGCCAGCAAGAAATTGTTGATGCAACCAGTCAACGAGAAGAAACGAACATCAATATCCAAAACCTCGACTCAGCCGCAGCCCGCAATTTTTACCTCTTTGTCATCGGCGGATTGTTAATTATTGTGCTTGGGATTTTGTTGATTACCGGTGTTTTGTAGAGAAAAAGATGAATACTAAGGAATTGCTTAACCAACTGACCGAAGAAGAAAAATGCACAATGGGATCCGGAGCGGATAACTGGCGCAGTGAGGCTATTCCGCGTTTAGAGATTCCCTCGATTCTCTTCCAAGATGGGCCCCACGGTTTGCGCAAACAAACCAGTTCCGGCGATGCTTTGGGACTGAATTCAAGCATCCCGGCAAGCTGTTTCCCGACAGCTTCGATTAGTGCTTGTTCTTTTGACCCGGAACTGCTCTCTGAAATGGGAAGGGCTTTGGGACAGGAAGCCCTGGAACAAGAGATCGATGTGCTTTTGGGTCCGGGCGTAAACATCAAACGCAGTCCGCTTTGTGGTCGCAATTTTGAATATTTCGCAGAAGACCCCCTGCTCAGTGGCGAGTTGGCAGCCGCTTACGTCAACGGTGTGCAGTCGCAGGGCGTTGGAACCAGTTTGAAACATTTTGCGGCGAATAGTCAGGAGACCGCCCGATTGATTAGCAATTCACAGGTGGACGAACGCACCTTACGCGAGATTTATCTAAAAGCCTTCGAGATTGCGGTGCGCAAAGCCCAACCCTGGACGATAATGCCCTCATATAACCGAGTGAACGGAAGCTATGCTTGCCAAAACGAGCAACTCTTAAGCAAAATTGCCCGGGATGAGTGGGGCTTTGAAGGGCTATTCATCAGTGACTGGGGCGCGGTAGAAAATCGCATTGAAGCTGTCGAGGCCGGTTTGGATCTGGAGATGCCATCGAGCGGAGGCTATCGCGACAATGAATTGTTGCAAGCTCTGAAGAACGGAAAAGTTAAGCCCGAATCTGTTGATAGGGCTGTAATGAAATTGTTGACTCTGGGTGAAAAATGCCATCAAGCTAAAGCCAAACCCGGCAAAGAAATTTATGACGAAAACCACAAACTTGCCCGAAAAATTCTGACCGAGTCTGCGGTTTTGTTGGCAAACAATGACCATCTTTTGCCTTTGGCTGCTGACGCGGACGTCTTAGTTGTCGGAGAGTTAGCAGAAAATCCGCACTACCAAGGCTCCGGTAGCAGTCGGGTTAACCCCACAAGGCTGGTCAGCTTAAAGGAAGCAGTCAAAAAGCAAGGTCTAAATTGGGAATTTGAAGCAGGCTATCAGATTGAGGAAGGAAAGCCGAACCAAGCCCTGATTGATGATGCTTGCATGGCTGCCAAAAGCAAAAAGGCGGTAATTGTCGTGGCTGGTTTGACCGAAGTCGACGAGATGGAAGGTTTCGACCGTGAGCACCACAAATTGCAAGCCTCCCAAAACGAACTAATCCGTCAGCTTGCTTTGCTTAACCCAAACCTCATTGTCGTTTTGCAAGGTGGCGGGGTGATGGAATTACCCTGGTTTGACCAAGTGAAATCAGTTCTCTTTGTTGGTTTAGGCGGACAAGCGAGTGGAGAAGCCACGCTCGACTTGCTCTTGGGTCTGAAAAACCCCAGCGGCAAATTGGCAGAAAGCTGGCCTTTGAGCCTTGATGACAGCCCTGCTTTCCATAGTTATGGACAGCGTTACAACACACCTTATCTTGAAAGCATTTTCGTCGGTTACCGTTACTATGAAACTGCCGGGCAGCCTGTGCGCTTCCCCTTTGGTTATGGTTTATCCTACAGCGAATTTGAATTTTCTGAACTTCGCTCCTCACTGAAGGAATTGCGAGCCGGCGAAAGCCTGAAATTAAAATTCAAACTCGAAAATGTTGGCAAACTTGCCGGTAAGGAAGTTGTTCAAGTCTATATCGGTGCTCCGGAAAGCAAACTTTTCCGCCCGGTCAAAGAGCTAAAAGCCTTCAAAAAGGTCAGCCTCGAAGCCAGAGAGAGCAAAGAAGTTGAGATTGAACTCAAGTTTGAAGATTTTGCAATCTGGAATGTTGATTCACATTCCTGGGATGTTGAGCAAGGCAACTATGAAATATGGCTTGGCAACAGCAGCGCCAACTTGCCCTTGAAAGCTGAGGTTAATTTGCATGGCTTTGAAGCAACAAGCACCAAGAGCCTCAACCCCCAATATTTCAACTTAGCGCTTACTAAAAACAACTTCAATCTTGAAGAATTCGAGAAATTGCCCGGTTCGCGTTCAGTTCAAGAAAGCAAGCCCAAGCCCGGCAACTTTGATCTCAACTCAAGTCTTTTGGATGCACAGCCATTCTGGATAGGCAGGCAAATTATCAAATTTGCAAAAAAATTCTCCGGCAATCTGGTTGATGAGTCGACTGACAGTGACGGAAATACACAGCGACTGGTGGAAGCATCCCTTATGGAAGCGCCCTTGCGCTCCTTCGTGATGGGCGGTGTGCCAATGGCGGTTTCTCTTGGCATGGTGGACCTGCTCAATTGGCGCATTTTTAGAGGTTTGTGGAAGATTTTTAAGGCTTTGGTGTTAAAGAAATAGAATAGGTGATGCGATAATTTAAATTTATATGAACCAGAAATGCAGGCGGGCATCGTGCCCGAACGAAGTGAGTGGTATTGAAAGGGCGCAAAGTAAGCCAATTTCAATGTTCGAAGCCCTTTCAACCACGCCCTACATTTGATTAAAGTAGGCCGGCTTGGGCTTTTCAAGCCGGCAAGATCCTGGCAAATTATTAAGCCGGATTCAAAAACAGAATCCGGCCTACAGTTAAGTCAGGAATTATCCAAACCTAAATTTTCTTTTCAATCTCATACAATGCTAAGGCGATGAAATCATCAACGCTCATGGTGCCGGGGTTATCTCCCCTGAGTTTCTCAATTTAGTGTCCTGAAAACATTTCTTTTCCTCGTTGAAAATAGATTGTTTCAGCAAAATGAGAAACTCAGGTTCTATATACTATATTCCTAAGCTTCCAACAGAATTGTAACCGGGCCGTCGTTGCAGAGCTCCACTTCCATGTGTGCTCCAAAAACGCCCTGGTCAATTTTTATGCCCAAATTACGCAACTTGTTGGCAAAAACACCCACCAAAGGTTCTGCCAAATCCGGTTTGGCAGCGCCAATAAACGAAGGTCTTCTGCCACGACTGGTGTCGGCATAAAGCGTAAATTGCGAAACCACAATC
>JAGOIM010000114.1 GCA_017995665.1 Anaerolineaceae bacterium
GCAGTTGATTGCGGGGATGGTCAAAACTTGAGCGCAAAAATATTGCCGTGCTTTTCTCAAAGAGGAAATCAGGATAAACCAAACTAGCCAAGGTATTGTGGTTCATTTCAGGGATGCCTTCAAAACTTGCCCAGGCTTTGGCGTTTTCGTTAATTTGTGTTTTCCAGCGTCGGGCGATAACCTCCAACTCACCTGAAGCAAAAATCATGATGTTTCGTTCGAGCAATTGTCCTGCCAGGCGGCGGCTCTCGTTTTTCATTAGCGGGATATCGGGATGGAAACGCGCATTTTGGTCAATCATCAGAGCACAAGCTTGCTCGACAGCTTCTTTTTGATTTTGAACAATGCCCAAGCGCTGGGCTAAGGCGAGGAGCAAGCCAAAAGACCAGCCGATAGCGGTCCGCGGTTGACCTTGATGGTTAAATTTCCAATGCGGAATCCCTCTTGCCAGTGTTTCCTCTTCCAGTTTTCCGCCGGTTGAAATCGTCAAAAGCGAACAATTCTGTTCAAGAGCGAGGTGGAAGCTGCTGAGAGTTTCTTCGGTGTTGCCGGAGTGGGAAGAGCAAATGACCAAAGTTTCTCCGCCTTCCGCCCAGACGGGCAAGTCATAACCGCGATGGGAAATGACAGGAATTTTAGCAAAAGCAGAAAGATAACTGCCGAAAAGATCACCGCCGATCGCCGAACCGCCCATCCCACTGATGATGATTTTGTCGATTTCCGGGTAATCGGGAAGCGGCAGGCTTAAGCCCAGTTCCCAAGCATTTTTAAGGTCGGATGGTAAGGCTGCAATTGCAGCCAGCATGTTTTCGGGGTCCTTCGAATCGGAATTGTTCATAGATTCTCCTTTTGAGGCTTGAATTTTAACCGATTTGACAGTATCAGGAAAGAGCGGGATTTCAATCATCCTTTGGGGTCGGGATGGGGGTGGGGGCGTTGGTTACGACAATTCGAACATAAAATGGGCCGTCAGCGTTAAAGCCCAAGCCAAAAAGTTTGCCATCCGGATCCATCAGCATCCAATTGCTTTGATAAGTTCCCGGTACAATCGGAGCATAAAATGTAACGCTCAAATCGATAGCCTGACCAGGTAAAACTTCACCGGGGAGGAATTGCTCTTGCTGAGCTCCCATCGAATTTTGTGAAAAATAGACCAGCTTGTAAAGGCGCGTCCATTTACAAGCGCCCTGATTAACTATCCGCCAAGTTTTGACAAACTCCTGCCCGGCATACATCTGGCTGCCATCCGGAACGCTTAGGTCAAAAGGTACACCGGCAGCTGCTTTGTTGCAAATTTGGTCGCTGGTTGGGCTGGGGGCAGGCGTGGGACTGCGGACGATGGTTGGAATTTGCGTAATTTCGGGCAAAGGCGTGGCGGTACTGGTGGCGGTTGCGGTTGGAAGGACTGCCTGGGTCAAAAAAGCCGCCTCAGTAACCTGGGCAATCGCGGTTTCCATCAATTCTTCCTCGCTCAAAGCAATCGAAATCGGTGTCGCTATTGCTGTCGGACTTTCAGGACGGCAAGAGACTAAAACCGACAAACTTATTACCAAAAACAGAAAGAAAGAACGGAAAGATTTCATGCCTTAATTTTACATCAGTCTGCCGGGCTCTGGTTCTCTTCGTGAACGAAGAATTTTAACGAGCTGCCAAAATGATATTGCAAACTTCCATCTTGAAAACGAACGGTCGAATTTTTCCCCTCGCGAATCACTTCCAAACCGCGATAAAGCAACTTGAATGCCCCGGGAAAGGGATTTTGCCCTTGAATACTAAGCTTGCCTTCATTATAAATTCGGATTCCGGCCAAATCGAGAATCAAACTCACCGGTATCAGTCCGCCGATTGTATTGCGCGAAGCCAAAATTCGGCCTGTCCGGGCATCCCAACGGTCGCTTGTATTGTGTTCCTGGCTGAGTTGTTTTGCTTGCGCCAAAATCAGCTGATTGAGCAATTGAAAAGCGATTGCGCTCTCACCTTTGCGAATCAAATCCGCCACAAGCAACAAATTCCAGCCGAGATTAACCTGCTGATCCTCAGCCTGCAAATTGAGGTTTTCGGGGATGCCAAATTCATAGTTTGCGATGATAGTTTCAAGCGAAGTTTCGGACTCATCTTCTGGTTCCGAATCGGGAAGAGTGAAAAGCAAGCCGATATCCTGACATTCGAGGTCAGCCTTATGAATGCGCAAGTTACAATCTTTGAGATCGAGAGCACTGATTTTATCAATTCGGCAGTAGCGTTCTTTTGTCGTATAAAAGAAACTGCCGGGTAGCCAAAGCAAATTTCCCGGCTCAATCGCTTCAGCCACTTGCTCACCGTCCTGATTTTCACCGTGTAAATAAAATGTAGCTGGTTTCTTGAGCTGGATTTGAGGCTTCAGGCGTAAATTCAAGCGACTACATTTGGCAAAATAAATTGCTTTTTCGCCGAAATCTTCCAGCTTGCCCTCATAAATTAATTCGCCTTTCTGCCATTGGCCGCTTTCAAAATCGAGCGCCGTATTACTGTTTGTCTTGTTTTCGTAATTCGCCAAAAAAGCTTCTAAAACAGAAAGATGCTCCCCGATCTCAGCGATTGCTTCTGAATCTTCGGCGATTTGGGCAATTTTTTGCAATTCGCGCAGTTCGATGCGCAAAAGTGCAATCAGATTGACTTGCTCGGTAGCATTAATCTGAATGGGGAAACCTTCTTCGTCCAAAAGGTTGAAATTGGAGAGGGAAGTCAGCCCCGCTTGCTCAATTTTGCTCCATTCGGGGATGCCATCCTGGTCTCGGTCATGCTGCGGACTAAACCAGGCGAGGCTCAGCTTTTTCAGTTGTGGGTATATCGTGGTTAAAAATTCCTTTCCCTCGATTTGCTGATGAATGCGCCAGCCTAAATCGCAAAGGCAGGGGAAGGGAAGTGCATTTTGCGGGTTTTTCTTTTGTTCAAGAAGCGCGTCTTCGATGAAATCAGTAAAAATCCGGGCTGCCAATTCGCTTTGAGCAGGGATGAGGCTGTTCAGAATTTGCCATAATTCGAGGGCAGAGATTTTCGATTTTCCGAGGGAAAGCTTCGGTGTAAAGGCGGAATGAATACTTCGGCTGCGGTCCGGGCGAACCATGCCCTGAGCATCGCGGCGCAGTAACTGAAAAGCCTGATTCTGATTTGAGTAGAGTACAGCATCCCATTCGGGAAGTGTGGTGTTAATTTGAAGCATGCGGCAATCGTTGGCAATTTCGATTTTCGCAATTTCGCCGTCCCAATTTACCGGAAAAGGACGATCAGAAACTGCGGCGTCATCCGAACCTGGCTGAAGCTTGCATTGCCATAGACATTGCAAACTTTGTCCGGCTTTGAGCTGCTTGTTTTGCTCCAAAGCCAGGTTAGGGCTGAGAATTGTTGTCGACCCGCCCTCAATTTCAAGATTGATGGAAAGATTTCCACTTTGTCCTTTGAGCTTGTTTTGAAACCCTTGTTTTACCGGGCGAAGCTCCGAACTGCCCTGTAAGGTGATCAGACGGGCAGTAAGCCTTGCGCCGACGTCAAGATTTTCGCTTCCGTGATTAAAGATACTGATGCGCCCTTGCAAGCAGGACCCGCTTCGCAGCCAAAATTCAATCATAGCCTCAAGCTCAAGCTGAAGTGTCACGGTTAATTTGGCGTAATTGGAATAAATTTTGTCTATCCTCGGCCTGGCAAAAAAACCTCCAATCCGTTCAAAGGGGATTTTATTCAAACTGATTTGAGGAAAAATATGAAAACTTCGCGCCTGTAAACCAAGCGTACTAAACAAGCTCAGAGGGGCATCCTCATCCAACCCAACTTGCCAGACGACATCCAAAGCATCCGGCTCAGAATTAAAAGCCTGATCTGCAGCTAAAGTCAGCCCAATCGGGTCAGTCTTATAGAAGGGGACTGTGTTCACAGTTTCAATTATAAAACAGGATGGAACTGGCAGTTGAAAATTGACATTTGCCCTGTTTATTGCCCACTTTTCTGCAATTCTCAAAATAATTAAATCAGCAAAAAACCCAACATATACTTTGTAAATTACATAATATATACTATGGTATGGGGACCTCCCCATGCAAGAACCGCAAAATTTCTTTAATGCCAAAATATAATGGGATTTCCAACGGGGCGGGTTTTCCTAATTGAGCAATTTCAATACCACTCACTTCGTTCGGGGACGATGCCCGCTCAGGCCTTAAACCCGCCCGTACACTTGTAAAAAACCAATATCCGAATAATATCTTTTGATTTGGTTGGGATCCGGTTTCACAAATGTTCTCATGATTGATGATGGCAGTTCAATCATAAGATTTTTTGGGCTGAATCCCGAAAAATATCTTTCCCTGGCTTTATGTTAAAATCAAGCTTATATGATAGGAGAATTTATGGAATCCAATCAAGAAAACAAACAAGAACAAAAACAGGACTCGAGCCAAGACTCGAATTATGAAAACGAAAACGCGTCTCATTGGGAGGCAGCAGCAAGTAGTTTTGAACAAGATCAGTCCGAGACAACAGGTGAAGGGCCATTAAATCCTGATGTAGAAGTCAACGCTTCAGATGCTGAAAACCTATCGGCTAAAGCCGACGGCGAGAATCTGACGAAAGCCGATGCCAATGGGCAAGCTGCTATGGATGAGGATAGTTCGCAGTTTAAAGAAATTGAAAATTATCGCGAAACACCGCTCAGCTTCGAAGAGCGCAGTGGGATGAATGACTACAAGAACCCGGGTGCGGAATTCAAAACAGGGCATTGGGCAATCAAGCCACCTGTGGATAATGAGGCGACCAATTTTCAGGTTTCTCTATTACCGCCCGATCCTGATTCCATCGAAACTATCCCTCCGGAAAACCCTCCCCAGGCACCCGAAATGGAAGAAGTTTTGCCGGAAACAGTCAGCGAGATTGACAGCGGCGCAACCCTGCTCAACCCAATTGCTTTCACGCCCGTTGGCAGCCCGGTTTCTTCTGATACCCAACCAATCGAAACCGCTAAGTCAAAAGCAAAGGCACAAACTCAGCCTCACAAGACTACGGTAAATAAAGTTCAGACAGGCGAAAAAACTCGAAAGCTGCCAGTTGAAGCAACCCAACCAATTCCAAGCGGAGGTCAACCGCCAAAGCCACCGCAAAAAGCTAAAACCAAAAAGGGAAAAAAAGGCAGGGGCTGGTTGATTGCCCTGATTGTTTTGCTGGTTTTGTTTTTAGTTGGCGCAATTGCTGCCATAACAATCTATTTGGACATTGCCAAAACCTTGCCCTCCGTCGACGAGTT
>JAGOIM010000115.1:0-2472 GCA_017995665.1 Anaerolineaceae bacterium
CCTCCGGCACCACCTCCGGTGATAATGGTATTGACGATGATCATTGTGAAAAGCATGATTGAGATCATCAGCCAACCTTGTTTGGTTTCTTTCCATTTCAATTGCCCCAGGCTATACCAGATGATTGCAATCAGGAAAACCGCAAACAAAATGTTTGGGTTCCAGGTGGTTGTGGCGGCAATGAGAACTGCGAAAGAAAATATAAAACGAGCCCGTGGATCAATATTATCCATGGGGCTATTACGATGGCGAAAATTCCAACTAATCAGCATATGACAAAAGAAGGGGCTGTCATTCGACAGCCCCTAACCATTGAGTCTTAGCGTCCGCTACGTTGAACGATAGCGGCGTAGGCAACCATCAAGACTGGGAGCAAAATCAGACCCCAGACGATGTTGGTCAGGAAAGAAGGCAGGAAGTTGGCGAGCAGGACAGTATTCATGTCAGCACCACTGACCCATATTTCCGAAACACTGGCGAGAGCCATGCCCAATGCAGCGCCTAAAAGGACAGACAACTCACCAAAAAGGATGGATTTTTTCTCGTTGTATTTATAAACAAGCATAGAAAAAATGCCGGGAATGAGACCGATAATACCGTTGCCGAGGTCCCACCAAATCCAAAAGCCATATCCGCTTAACAAGTCAGCCAAAAAGTTACCAACAAAGCCGGTGATGAAACCAACAATCGGACCAAATGCGATACCGAAGAACATCGGGATCACAATTCCGGGACGAATGCCGACGTTTCCTGCACCTGGTATTTGCCAAATATTGAAAGCCCAGGTGATGACGGCGTAGAGTGCTGCGCCGATAGCGGCATAGACAACCTGATTGGTGCCAAATGCCCAAATATTCTTTTTCTTACCAGTTGTGTTTGTGTTTTGCATTAATACCTCCGAAAAATTATGAAATAAATTGACCGAGCGCTTCTGCTCGCATATATTGGCCCGTCTTAGGCCATAATTCTTGATTCAATTTTAACAAAGATGTCGGTAAAATACGCCATTTTTGTAAGCTCTCTACATTCTGCAGGACGTCGTTGGGGTGACCGTCGCCGACTACTTCGCCGTTAAATAATACGACAACCCGGTTGGCGTAAATGAGGGCTAAATCGAGGTCATGGGTAATGAAAATGATGGAATCAAAGCCTTTGGTTTGGAGAATGGTATCCATGAAGGCTTGGTAATTCCAATAATCCTGACCGGCGGTTGGTTCATCCATCATCAGGACACGAGAGCGCATTGAGAGCACCGAGGCAATAGATACCCTTTTTTGTTGCCCGAAAGAGAGCGCCAGGGGTGGGGTGGGTAATTCTTCTTCCAGATGGACAGTCTCGATTGCCCAATCTACGTTTTGCTCAATTTCTTCGGGCTTAAATTTAAGGTTTTTCGGCCCATAAGCAAGTTCATCGCGGACAGTTGCCGCAAAAAGCATTTGACTGGGGCTTTGGAAAACATAGCCAATCGTTTTCGCAGCGGTAGCGACGGTTGATTTCTTCGAATCCGTCCCTTCGAGCAAGACCCGTCCTTCGCTTGGTTTCAGCAAACCGAGGGCATGTTTGACCATCGTAGTTTTGCCCGATCCGTTATGACCCAAAATGGCGATAACTTCTCCGGCACGGATATCGAGATTGATGCCATGCAAAACTTCGGGTAAATCTTCTTTATATCGAAAACGTACATCCTGAAAAGAAATTAATGGTGTTGAATTTGGATCAATCGGTGGAACCGTGGGTTTATAGACCGGCGGAGTTTGATTTTTTGCGCGTCTGGCGATGACCGGTGCGGGGAGTTTTATTTTTCCGTAATCAACCGCATCCATTAATCCCTCAACGGCACCGTCATAGACAATTTTGCCGTCTTCCATATAAATCATCTTTTCGGGATTAATCGCCAAAACATCTTCAACCCGATGTTCGACAATTAGAATTGAAAGCCCCCGATCTGCCAGTTCGCGGAAAGCGAGCAAGGCTTCATGAGCCGAAGCCGGGTCAAGACTTGCCAGTGGCTCATCAAGCAAGAGGATATCCGGCTCCATTGCCAAAACGCCTGCCAGAGCTACTTTTTGTTTCTCCCCACCGGATGTGAAAAAGGTCTCTTTGTCTTTCAGATGGCTAATGTGAAGCATGTCAAGCGCTTTGTGAGCGCGAGGGAGCATTTCTTCGCGGTTCATCCCGAGGGATTCCAAGCCGAAACATACTTCGTTGAGCACATATGTGCCCAAAATCTGTCGCTCAGGATCCTGAAGCAGGGTGCCAACTTGGGTGGAAATTTGAGAAAGTCCCATCCCTTGAACCGCTTGGCCGTGAATCAGAATTTCACCGCTCATGTCTCCATGATAGGAATGGGGAATTAGACCGTTGATGCAGCGCATCAGGGTGGTTTTGCCACAGCCTGAAGAACCGGCCAGAAGGGTTATCTGACCGGGTTCAAGGCTGAAGTTAATATTTTGGATAGCAGGGGAATTGCGG
>JAGOIM010000115.1:2572-5232 GCA_017995665.1 Anaerolineaceae bacterium
CTGCGAATATCTTGAGCCGGGATTTCGTTGGTGATTTCGGCAATCTGAACATCGGGAGCGATACTATAAATCACACCCTTCATCGTGCCGGTGAAGCCATTTTGGTTTCCAAAATCAGTCGTGATGCTTATCAGTTTCATGCCTATTAGTTTACTTTGAGGGGATGATTTCTTCAAGCAATATGTGTACACAAATCAGAGGGAATTTGTTCCCAAACAACTATCGCACAAATTCCCAGTCGATTAACCGTTTCACCTATGAGCAGTGGGGAGATTAGTTGTTGAATCATTAATCAGCCCATGATATGTAGTAAAATTAATCAGTTCATATAAAATATCAGATTAGTTTAACGGAGGGTGTATGGCGGAAGTAATTGGAAAACTCAGAAAAGAAGCGACTCCGGGGGAAGTTCAAGTTTTAGATTTGCTGCGCAGAAACTTGCCCAAAGATTTTACTGTATATGTTGAGACGCCAGTTAACGTATATCGAAAAATTTCTTACCCCGATTTTGTTATTCTCACGAATTATGGTTTTGTTATTCTCGAAGTCAAAGACTGGGCGAATTTCACCGCAAACCCACATCAGGCGGTTGTGACAACTCGCAATGGGCAAAGAGTTGAGGGAAATCCGGTAAACCAAGCCCGAAGCTATGCACTCGATCTTTCCAACGCTATTGAAAATTTAGCGAAAAAGCAAAATCTCCCCAATCCACATTTGCCATACGGTTTTGCTGCCGTTTTACCGTTTTTTCCGGCTTATTATAAAAATGAGCTTCAATCAGTTTGGGGAGAATCCAATGTGCTTGTCAGGGAAGACTTGGAAGCACACCTGATTAACCGCAGTATTCGCAACACCGTCCGTGAAGATAAAATTAACCCAATCCCTAAACAAAGCATGGATCTTGTTCGGGCGGCAATCTATCCTGAAATCGCATTTGGAAGCGGTATTATTTTGGATGATAGGCAAGCCGAAATTGTGCTTGAAGGTGTAAGCGAAAGCTCCATGCTCGATAGCCTTCCCTCAAAACCACAATCGCCCAAAGCTCAAACATCGCAGTCTCTGAATGCCGATCTCGATTCACTCTTTGAAGAGCTCAAATCCACAACGCAAGCGGAAAAAGATTTGCCCCTCGAAAGTGAAAAAATCATCAGCACAAATACCGTGCGTTTGGTCCGTGGGGTGATGGGCAGTGGAAAGACGCTGGTCTTACTTGCCAAGGCAAAACACCTGGCAAAAGTAAACCCGGATTGGAAGATTTTGGTGCTGTCTTTTAACAAAGCTTTGGGGCAATCCTTGCACAAGGAACTGAAAAATTTCAATAACATTCAAGCCACCAACTTGGACAAACTTCTGGCTGATACAATCCAAAATCAAAATCCTTTTCTAAGGGTGAAGGCTTCAGATTGTGTGGGCTGGGTCAACGCCAACAAAGATAAATATGAAATAATCCAGAGCTTGGGCTCCGATTTTATTGCCAAAGAAATAGGTTGGATTCATGAAGTGATGCTGTCTTCCCGGGAAGAATATCTGAACGTTAAACGGGTTGGCAGAGGCAATCAGGTTCAAATCAATAAGAACCAACGCAATCAAATTTACGATTTACTGCTTGAGCAAAGCAAAGACTTGGAGAATAAACGGATAACAATTTGGGAGCGAACATATCCAAATTTCCTGAATTGGGTCAAGGAAGGAAAAATTGAGCCACCTCAATATGATGCAATTTTAATTGATGAAGCCCAGGATTTTGCGCCTTCCTGGATTGCTGTTGTCAACAGTTTGCTCAAACCGGGCGGTTATTTGTTTATGGTTGACGATCCCACCCAATCGCTTTTCCGCTATTTTTCATGGCGACAACGCGGTGTTGAAGTGGTTGGAAGGACTAAATACCTCAATAAGCCCTATCGCAACACATTCGAAATTTATCGGGCTGCCCAAGCAGTCATTAAGGACGATTCCGAGCTGATTCGGCAATTAAAAACCGAAGGTGAAGATTTTGTCAGTGAAGATGATTTAAGCTATATGCGCAGAGGTGATCGTCCATTATTGGTTTCGACCAAACAAGCAGGCGAAGACATAGTTTTTGTTGAAAACCAAATTCGGCATCTTCGACAGAATAGCGGGATTCCCTACGATCAAATCTGTGTGATTGCGGCAACCGCGAAAGATGAAAAACGATTCAAAAATGGACTGTCAAAGTATAAAGTGCCTGTTTATAACGCCAACCAGCCAAAAGGCTTAGGCTATGACGTCGTGTTTTTGTGCGGAGTGGAGAACTTTTTCAGAGAAGAAAGCAAAGATGACCCTGTCGCACTTTCCCAACAAAAGCGGATGCTCTATGCTTGCATGGGCAGGGCGCAAAAACTTCTTTATCTGTTGCATGGCAAGAAGTTACCTGCTCAGTTTGACGGGCTGACCGACTTAATGGATACTTATAGGGTTTAGGCATGGATCATGGAAAAACGGCTTATCGCTTGTATTGAAGGTGGAGGGACGAAGTTTGTTTGTGCTGTTATTGACCAGGACAATCAGATTCTCTCTGAAACGCTTATTCCGACGACGGAACCGGAAAGGACTTTGCGCGAATGTCTGAGCTTTTTCAAACAAGAAGAGGCAGTCTTGGGAAAACTGGATGCATTGGGGATTGCTTGCTTCGGGCCGCT
>JAGOIM010000116.1 GCA_017995665.1 Anaerolineaceae bacterium
AAAGAGGACAATTCTGCCACTAAGCCAAGCCGCCCCTTAATCAACCATGCGCCATGTTCAGCCAGCGCCGAATCCCAATAATCAAGCTGATCGGGAGGACCACCCACCTCGCCCAAGGTTTTCAGCAAAGCATTTCGCTTGACCATCAGGTTGTTATATTTGCTCAGGTGTTTAGAATATCCCGGCTCAATTTGGCAAAGCACCTCATCAAAATAACGTCGCCGTTCCGATGGACCACCCTCAAAGATTTTTGACATTTGAGGTAAATAAGCAACCGCATTGAACTGCCCATAGAGGTCACTAAAGCGGCGATTAACTCCATTCAAGAGCGCTTCTTTGCGCAGGCGGAATTTCCCCGGTTCTCCGTTTGCTTCCAAAATCAGGCGCACTTCCAAAACGTGCTTCTTGCCCCCGCGTTCAAATTCACCGACAATCCGCCCCACTTTCAAGGGTTCTTCTTCCGGCAGGTTGAAATTAATCAACTCTCGGTCGTTGCTTGTGCTGATTGAGGTGAAAAGCGCCAGGAAAGCAGCCGCTTCCAAAATTGTGGTCTTGCCCTGAGCGTTGGCACCATGAAATAAAATCACCCGCCTGGGGAAATCAAGCTCCAGGCGGGAAAAAACGCGAAAATTAGTCAGCGAAAGACGGCTAAGCTGCATCAACTTCTGAGAGGATTTCATCCTCGATTTCAGATTCCGGTTCAAAAACTTCACTTGCCCGGTCTGTATACAAAATCCCGTCCAAGTGGTCGATTTCATGTTGAATGATGCGTGCCATCCAGCCCGATTCTTTGACTTTTTGCGGTTTCCCGAAACGATTCAAAGCCTTAACTGTAATCGCTTCGTGTCTTTCGACTTTTCCGACGATGCCGGGAATTGAAAGGCAACCCTCAATTCCTTCCACCATCTCCTCAGAACGCTCAACGATTTCAGGATTAATCAAAACATAGCGCTTTGGTTTTGGCTTCGGCGCGTTTTCGTCCTCTTCGTCAACTTCTTTGGCATATTCGACTACCAACAAGCGAATCGATTGCCCAATCTGTGGCGCAGCCAAACCGACACCCGGTGCATCACGCATGGTATCCAGCATGTCGTCAATTAAATTCTGTAAGTTTTTATCAAACCTTTTCACCGGTTTTGCTTTTTGACGCAGAATCGGGGCCGGCAATGTAACAATATCTAACAATCCCATTTATTCTCCAATATTTTTATATCCTAATTATTTTACTCTATGAGCGTGGTGGTTTCAACGGTGCAGTAGGGTCTTGACTGGAGAATAAATCCGCAGTTTCGTCTTGGTAGACTTTAAACCATTGGGCAATTCTTTCCTGATCCAGAGTTTTTTGGTGCAGATCGCGCTCTTTGGCATGGTTGCCCATTTTGGCGAAAATGTCTTGCTGAACCCTGGATGGCTGATAAACATCATTAAATGTCAACTGAGTATTGCCAACCGAGATAAAGACGGTTCCAAAATTAAAGAGCATTGCAAAAAATCCCCTGCGCTCAAATTCAATGCTGAGAATATTTTCCAAAGGAGCAGTTCGACGAGATTCCCTGCCAAAAGGTTTTCGATCAAGGTCAATAATTTGGCTGGGTGTGAGCTGGAAGACATCATTTCGCCAATCGGCATATTGATAAAACAGCAGCAAAAGGCAAACCGTCAGGACGCTAATCGCTAAAACCAGTGACATATTGTAGTCCAAAGAGGTAATATTGCGCGTTATTATGGCAATTAGGAAACCAGCTGCCAGCAGCATTCCCAAAAGAGGCAAAATCGTTTTCTGCAAAAGTACAAACCAGTGTTTCCGGTAGGTAATAGTGCCGGCAGAATCAAAACGAACCTTCAAAAAATCGCTAAAAAGCCAATTAAAAAAGCTCATTTCCTCTCTGCGAAGTTCATTGTCAATTCCATATTGTTCTTCAATCTCTTTCGAACTGACTTCTTCGGCCGGTTTTCCAAATTTTTCGCGCAAAGCCTTGCGAATTTCTTTGGCATCCAGTTCAAAATCGCTTTGTTTGGTTTTTGCCCAAAAGTTTTCAACCAATTTTGCAATTGTCTGTGCATGGGCAATCCGTTCAAAACGAACATCTCCATAATAGGTACGCACAAGCACGTCCGAATAACCGAAAAATGCTCCGGCATGATTGGTGGCAATCCCAACCGAAATCAGCGTCCCCAAAGGAGCTTCCTGTCTGCTCTCATAGAAGCCGGAAACACGTTCCACCCAAACCATTCGTTTTGAAGTAATCAGATAGAAATCATTTGCCCAGTTGTTGATGTTCCAGGCAAGCCAGATTCCGCAAACAAAAAAGGTGAAAAGCATCCCGATAATCGCCCAAATTTGAATTTGAGCTTGCAAAAATGCCAGAGCGATAATGGCTGCAACAAAGACTAAAAGCGGTGGCAAAACCGCCCAAAATAAAAATATCGGGTGCTTTCTGGTAATCAGGCTGACTCTTTCATCACCTTCCAACCAAGGCAAATAAAGTTGCCCGACCAGCACCTGGCTATTGGCTAAAACCTTCAATGTCTCTGCGAATTCCGGGCGTTCTTTACCTAATTGAGCGATAATTCCTCCCGGAATAAACCAAACCCGGCTGTTTTTCTGAGCCCGGACAGTTTCTGATCTGTAAAATTTAGCCTTACTTGATTCTAAACCGATCAGATCTCCCCTTTGGTAGCGATTTCTAATAATCCCCTCCCGGTCAAATCCAACTAATTTGCCGGATTCAACCAGGAAGAGTCCATCAATTTCTTCGCCTTCTTCGAATAAGTCCTCATCATCGGGAAGTTCGACTTCAACCAAAACTTCAGCGATACTGGGCAAGTCCTCATCTGCTAAAGCGCTAAACAGAGCACTTTCGCGGATTAATCGGGTGAGAGAATCATTCGAAGCAGGCATTTATTTTATTTTTCTAAGCTTGTTCATCCTGAGCGATTTCTTCCATTGGCACAGAAGCATCGCTACTTTGATCGAGAGTGAAAACCAACTCGGATTTATCATCCTCTTTGCTCACTCGGACAACATCGCCGGCTTTAAACTCGCCTTCCAGTAATTTGATAGCAAGTTTGCTCTCAACAAATTTCTGCAAAGTTCGCTGCAAAGGCCTGGCACCCATCATCGGGTCATAACCTTGCTCTGCCAGCCAGCGTCTGGCGCTTTCATCAATAACAAGTCGGACACCATAATTGCCCAAACGGCCATAAATTTCATTGACCTGCAAGTCGACAATTTTAGCCACATCATCTTTTGAAAGCGATGTGAAAGTGATGATATCGTCAATTCGGTTCAAAAATTCCGGTCTGAAGGCATCCTTCAAGGCTTTTTCGATTTTTTCCTGAGAATCCTTAACTTCAGGAGAATCGTCGTTATCTACCAGGAAGCCAAGCGCGCCACCCTTTCGGATAAACTCTGTGCCGAGGTTACTGGTCATAATCAAAACTGTATTCCTAAAGTCAACCAATCTGCCCTGACCATCCGTCAGACGACCGTCATCAAGAATTTGCAACAGCGCGTTCCAAACTTCAGGATGGGCTTTCTCGATTTCATCGAAGAGGACGACCCGATAAGGGCGCCTGCGAACGGCTTCGGTCAATTGACCGCCTTCTTCATAGCCAACGTATCCCGGAGGAGCACCAAAAAGGCGTGATGCGGTATGCTGCTCACGATACTCGCTCATATCCAGACGAACCAAAGCGTCCTCATCATCAAACAAAAATTCCGCCAAGGCTTTTGCCAGTTCGGTCTTACCTACACCGGAAGGTCCGATAAAAATGAACGAGCCAATTGGACGGTTCGGGTCTTTCAAACCGGAACGAGCCCGTCGGATGGCATCTGAGACGGCTTTAATCGCCTCGTCCTGACCGATGATACGCTCATGCAAACGTTCTTCCATCTGAAGCAATTTCCGAGATTCTGACTCCAGTAATTGCGTTACGGGAATGCCGGTCCACTGATTAATCACATCTGCGATATCGTCGGAGTCGACAACATCGTCCAGCTTGTTTTCAGCCTCCCAACGAGACTGACGCTCGTTAAAAGATTCTTCCAATTGCAAACGTTGTGCCTTAAGTTTGACCGCCAGTTCATATTCTCTGTCAAGGCTCGCCTTTTCTTCTTCACTCAAAAGACGTTCTATTTCCTTTCGCTCATGTTTAAGTTCGTCAGGCAAAGAATATAAAGCTACACGCAGTTTCGCAGCGGCCTCATCCATCAAGTCAATAGCTTTATCAGGCAATTTTCTGCCGGTCATATAACGTGCCGAAAGTCTGGCAGCCGATTCCAAAGCCTCGTCTGAGAGTTTGACTTTGTGGTGGGCTTCATAGCGATCGCGCAAGCTTTTGAGCATCCGAACCGTATCTTCAATGGTTGGCTCTTCAACATAAATCGGGGCAAAACGGCGTTCAAGTGCGGCATCTTTTTCAATATACTTGTGATATTCGTCATTTGTCGTCGCACCAATACATTGCAAGTCACCACGCGCCAGGGCTGGCTTGAGCATGTTTGAAGCATCCATCGTGCCTTGTGCGGCACCGGCACCAACGACATTGTGTAATTCGTCAATAAAGAGGATTACTTCGCCGTCTGATTCCTGAATTTCTTCAATCGAATTCTTGAGCCTTTCCTCAAATTCACCTCTAAAGCGTGTTCCGGCAACCATTGCGCCTAAATCGAGCGAGTAAACCAATTTATTCGCTAAAATTTCCGGCACTTCATCATTGGCAATCTTTTGTGCCAGGCCTTCGACTATGGCGGTTTTGCCGACGCCCGCCTCACCAATTAAGACCGGGTTATTCTTCGTTCGGCGTGAAAGGACTTGAATCAGACGCATAATTTCAGGTTCACGGCCATAAACCGGGTCAAGCTTTCCATCGCGTGCGGCTTGGGTCAGATTGCGGGAGTATTTCTCTAAGGTCTTATAGGAACTCTCGAATTTTCCCTTTTTGCCTCCTGTACGCGTAACCCCACGCAGCTCATTGATTGTATCCAAAACTGCATTGCGATTCAGCCCGAATTCCTCGAGCATACGCGAAAGTTGAGTGTTCTTTTCAGCCAGGATGGCTAAAAAGAGGTGCTCTGTCGAGATATAATCATCCCCCATTCGGGTTGCTTCGGTTTTTGCCAAAT
>JAGOIM010000117.1 GCA_017995665.1 Anaerolineaceae bacterium
GATTACTACAATTCCAGCCAGCACCTATCTCTGCATCTATTGCGATAATTTTTATAAAGAGAAAGAGGCGGCTGAGCTCCTTCTGGATAAAATCGAAGAAGAAGGTTACACGATTTGCGGCGATTACATTTGCGAAACTGTAGCAGAACTGCCGGTAATTGGAAGCGGCGAACGGGGAATGTATCTCCGCTTACAAATTCCGATCAAATTTGAATTAGGCAATTTGTGAATATTTTGTCAATTCCCTTGACCTTATAGCAACTATAGCCCTTATACTATTAGCGTAAAGAGGACGACCCGTCCCAATTAACATAGTTTTAGTAGAAAGGACTGTTTTATGAATCACGAAAAAATTAGAGTTGTTCAATATGGTTGTGGCAAAATGTCGAAATACACTTTGCGCTACCTATATGAAAAAGGTGCCGAAATTGTTGGCGCTATTGATGTTAATCCCGATGTTGTTGGTATGGATGTCGGAGATTTCGCCGAATTAGGCGTTCAGCTTGGTGTACAAATCAGCAGTGACGCTGACGCAGTTTTGGATAGTTGCGATCCTGATATCGCAATTTTGACATTGTTCAGCTTTATGGATGATGTCTACCCCCATTTTGAACGCTGTGCCAGCCGCGGCATCAACGTGGTAACCACTTGTGAAGAAGCCATCTACCCCTGGACAACCGCTTCTGCTATTACCAATAAACTCGACAAATTAGCCAAAGAGAATGGCTGCACGATTGTTGGTTCCGGTATGCAAGATATTTTCTGGGTCAATTTGATTGGCACAGTTGCCGGTGGTGTTGAGCGAATCGATAGAATCGAAGGCGCTGTCAGCTATAACGTTGAAGATTATGGTTTGGCATTGGCTGAAGCCCACGGTGTCGGCATGAGCCCCGAAGAGTTTGAAGAAAAAATTGCTCATCCCGAAGTTTTGGAACCCTCTTACGTTTGGAATTCCAACGAAGCACTCTGTAATAAAATGGGCTGGACGATCAAATCCCAAACCCAGAAATGCGTGCCCTACTTCCATGAAAGCGACCTCTATTCCGAGACTATGGGCAGAGTGATCCCCAAGGGTCAGTGCATTGGCATGAGCGCAGTTGTAACTACCGAAACCTTCCAGGGTCCTGTAATCGAAACCCAATGTATCGGCAAAGTTTATGGCCCGGATGACGGCGATATGTGTGATTGGAAGATTATCGGCGAACCCGATACCACTTTCTTTGTCCAAAAACCCGCCACGGTCGAGCATACCTGTGCAACAATCGTCAACCGCATTCCGACAATTTTGAATGCCCCAACCGGATATATCACGGTTGAGAAACTCGAACCGGTTGAATACCTCTCCTATCCCATGCATCTTTCGCTGGATTAGAGGCAGAAACTAACTCAAATAACCGCCCGTTGGAATCAAACAATCCACGGGCGGTTTTTTTAAAAACAGAATAATTGAAAGCAAAGACCAGACTCCATATCCCCCGGCTCACTCCCTAAAACCTTATATTTTTAACGCTGCGCTAATCGCAAACTATACTATAATGAATCATGAGAAGAAAAGAAAAACCACGAGTCGCAAAGGTGGAGGTGTAGCTGTGTCAAGAGCTCTAAAAGCATTTCTTATCGCTGCAGTAGTTATTTTCCTACTGTATGGAGTTTATTTTGCCTTCGGAAGACCATCAATTCCCCTCCCTGCAATTCGCTATCCCGTCCCAGCAGGTCAAGCCATTCATAAAGTCATCCAGGGTACCGACAACAACGAACTTCGGCTGACGCTTGACACCAAAGGTAAGCTTCAAATACTTGACGCCGATTCCGAAATTCTGGAAGTTGATTACACTCCGGAAACTCTGGCGAATACAATCGACCTTGCCTTGCGCTTTACCCCCGGCGACACCGAAGCGGCCTATGAACAATTTGTTGACCGCTATCCAATCTATCCAAAACTGACCGATTATGTCAGCAATCTATTTTTCCGCTTTTTGCCTTTGCGCATTAGCCTAATTTTAACCGCAACGCCATAAAAATGGCATTTGAACAATTAAAAGGAGACAAAAAATCATCATGAAAAAACACAGATTCCTCAAATTCATCATCGCACTGGTGCTGGTTTTTGGCATAACCTTAATGCAACACACTCCGGCAGCCGTTGCCGATGTACCTCTGGACGGTGCCGGTACTAACACGGTTCACATCGACGCCACCTACGATCCCGCTTCCCGAACCTATAGCATCGCCGGAATGTCTTTCGAACAGTTGCAGGCAATGAACCTGCCACAATTTGATGACAGCACTTGGAACCTCTTGGGACTGTTTGATGAGCTGAGCGTAAAAATCATCGGTAATGAAATTCAGGTTTTCACTAACGAAACCAAATTGGTGAGCATGGCTTTCGACGAAAACGCCCGCATCTTCATCTATGACATCGTCAATGTCTTCTTAGAGGGAAGCCGGATTGACCGTTCACGGGCAGAAAAATGGCTGGATAAGGCCGATATTGAAATCAGTCTCCGCAGAAGCAAAGAGCTGAGTTCACCGATTGATATTGATTTGTCGACACTGGTTCAGCTGAAAGTAAACGAAGATGGCGCACTGACCATTGAAGGTTTGCCGACCGGAATGGCGATTCAACCGGAAATTCTTGAGATGCTCAAAAGCGCAAACATCGAAAACGCCAAAATTTGCTGGAGCAAAGGTGTGATTAATGGCGAAGTCAACGGCGCACAAATTCCGCAAATCACTATCTATCAGGATGGTTGGGCGATTATCGACCAAGCGCTTGATCTGAACATTGGAGATATCAGCACCTTGTTTGATACTGGCTTTGGACTTGGCCTGGTGCTTGGCGATGGTGCTCCGGTTGCCGGTGAATGTCTGCCATAGTGCAGATTTGGCACAAGACTTAGCAAGATTATAGTCTCCTCTTCCTTGGTTTATGACCGGCTGATTAAATTTAATCAGCCGGTTTTTTTATTAGGTGGCAGGAAATAATGCGTATGCAAAATAAAATTATCCCTATCCTGATTTTACGGTAAAATTCAGGATATGAAAATCACCAAAATGCTTGACCCTCGTGGAACAAAAATTGCCTACCTGATCCTTGCGATGGTGCTAAACATCGCCTGGGCTTTAGTCTTCTTCAGCCTGATGGATAGCATGCTCTTGCGCTATAGCGAGGTAGTCCAAGGGATTGACACCTCGCTGATGCTGGGCATTTTTCTCGGCTCACTCTCGATCGGTTTTCTAATTACCGCTTTGGCGAAAGATCGTCGCGGACCAACTTATGGTATATATGGCGGAATTGCCGGGCTCGTTGTGATTGTCTTGATGACCTGGCAGAGCGGCTTGCTCTCCGCCTTGGTTGGCTTTATGGCTATTTTTGGCGGCATCAATGGCGGCACATTGGGCGAAATGTACCAACAAATTCAGCGCAATAAGAAAAAATAGAGCGAATTAACCTTCGCTGGTTGGCAAATAGGGCATTTTCGGACCATCTACACCGAGATGTTCTGCCAGAGCAGCCCGCATGGCTGTCCGGTCATCCCAAAGATATTCGGTTTCGATAAAGCACATCGACTGCTCGTGCCCCTTGCCCAAAGAAATCACCAGATCTCCGGCTTTCGCCAATTCAATCGCTTTTCGAATCGCATCACCGCGGTCGGGAACGCGTAAAAAATTCTCGCCTTCAACACCACCAACCGAAATCGCCGCATCGGCCATATCCTGGAGGATGTCATCCAAAGGCTCGGTCCGCGGATCTTCAGCGGTCAAAATGGTCATATCTGCCCGTTGGATTGAATTGATTGGCATCATCTTGCGTTTTTCGCGGTCGCGCAAACCGGCTGAGCCAAAAACAGCAATTAACTTTCCTTTGGTCAGGCTGCGGGCAGTTTCGAGAGCGGCAGAAATTGCAAAAGGCGTATGGGCAAAATCGACAATGGCGGTAAAGTTTTGCCCCATGTCTATCCGTTCCATGCGTCCGGGGACGCTCTCTTGCTTAGCCAAAGCTGCAATCACCTCTTCGACAGGAAGACCAAGCCCCTTCACACAAGTTGCAATGGCAGCCAGGCAATTCGAGACGTTATAAATTCCGACCATTGGGCTTTTCACTTGATATACCGCTTCATCGACATGGCAATCAAAGCTCAACTCGGAAGCGGTGTTTTGAATATTATCCGCCCACAAATCCGCCTGATTGAGGCGCGAATAGCTGAGGTAACCCTTCGGCGAAATGCGTTTCAGGTAGCCATAGGATTGATCGTCTTTGTTCAAAATTGCCAGGCGCGGGTTGCCGATAGCTTTACGATGCGTTGTTCGCAAGCTCTCAAAAAGCAGCCCTTTGGCTTTCAGGTAGTTTTCCCAACTTTTGTGATAATCGAGGTGTTCATGGGTGATGTTGGTAACAACCGCGATGTCAAAATCAGTAGCAATCACGCGACCTTGCGCCAAACCGTGGGAGGTGCTCTCGAGCACGCAATGGCTCATCCCAGCCCGAACCATCTCTGCCAAATAAGCTTGAACTTCGGGTGAGTCCGGGGTGGTAACGTGGAAACCGGTGTCCAATTTTTCGTCGCCGATGAAGGCGCTGACGGTTGAAATCATGCCAGATTTGATTCCGGAGACGGTCAAAACATGGTGAATCATGCTGGAGGTGCTGGTTTTACCATCCGTGCCGGTAACGCCAATCATGCGCAACTTTCGGGCGGGGAAATTTTGGCTGGCAGCCGCAAGACAGGCGAGCGCTTTTCGGGGCTCATCATCAATTTGAAGATAGGGAAGGCTCAAGTTTTTGGGCGGATTTCCCTTGCCGATAATTAAGCTGGCACCAGCTGAGATTGCTTGCGGAATGAAATCAAAACCGTTGAAATCTTCGCCTTTAATCGCAAAAAAGGCATCGCCGGGCTGAATTTTTCGAGAATCATTGTTGACTGCCCGAATTTTCACATCAGGGATTTCGCCGGTGGTGATAACCGGAATTTTGCGCAGCAGATTTTTTAAAAGTTTGGCAGTTGGTCGTTTCATCTTAACCCTTTGCTCCAAAGCGGTCTTTATTTCGGAGAATGAAGACCACAATTAAGGCAGTTGCAATCAAA
>JAGOIM010000118.1 GCA_017995665.1 Anaerolineaceae bacterium
GAATATATCGAAGCCGGTCATTTTGCCAAAGGTTCCATGTTACCCAAGATTCAAGCAATTTTGAAATATATGGAAAAAGGCGGCAAAAAAGCCCTGATTACCAACCCCGAGTCAATCTCTAAAGCCTTAGCCGGAGAAACCGGTACCTGGATTGTGCCCTAAAAAATTATAATCAAGTAAAATATAGTTCCCCTGTTTGAAAGATTTAACGCAGGGGAACTATAACTATTAGTTTCAATTTTTAAAACAGAGAAAATCAAAAAAGTGAGCCTGCCAATTCGATATGCCAATTAGCTATTTTGAATGTTCAGATTGTGGGCGAAAGTTTCAGCCCAATCAAGTTACCTACACCTGTCCCGTTTGCTCCGGCAATTTGGACAGTCATTATTCCTGGGAAGAAGATCCGACAGAAGTCGACCAAAAGAGCATTCTTGAAAGCAGAGAAGGCTCCTTATGGCGCTATGCTCCGCTTTTGGCTGTTCCGGATCCCGGTTTTCAGGCAAGCCCGCTGCATCGCGTCGGCTTTACTCCGGTTTACCAGCCGGAAAACCTGCGCCAAAAGCTGGGTTTGAGAAGTCTTTATGTTAAAGACGAGAGCCCCAACCCAAGCGCTTCTTTTAAGGATCGTGCCAGTGCTATTGTCATCAGCCGCGCCATCGAAGCGGGCATTGATACAACCATTGCCGCTTCAACCGGAAACGCCGGGGCTGCGATGGCTTGCATGGCTGCCAGTGTTGGTAAGCGTGCTATTATCCTTGCCCCAAAAAGCGCACCTCCCGCCAAAATTGCTCAATTGCTTACTTTTGGTGCCGAGGTTATCCTGGTTGACGGTTCGTATGACGACGCCTTCGATTTGAGCATTGAAGCCTCAAACGAATTTGGCTGGTATAACCGCAACACCGGCTACAACCCCTATACGGTTGAGGGGAAAAAGACCGCTGGTTTGGAAATTTGGGAACAAGTTTTGCGCTTTCTCCCTTCACTTCAAGAAATCAATGTTTTCATCCCGGTTGGCGACGGTAACATCCTTTCGGGCGTTGCCAAAGGTTTTCATGACCTTCTCGCTCTGGGCTGGATTGAAAAATTACCACGAATTATCGGTGTTCAAGCCGAAGGTTCTGCCGCAATCAGCAATGCATTTTTCGCCAAGAGCGACAAAATCGAAGCGGTTCATGCCCAAACGCTGGCAGACAGCATCAGCGTCGACTTGCCGCGTGACGGTATGCGTGCACTGAAGCGCGTTCGCGAAAGCGGGGGCTTTTACCTGACCGTATCCGACCAGGAAATTTTGAAAGCCATCCCCCAATTAGGCAGTGCCGGGCTTTTTGTTGAACCGGCAGCCGCAACCGCTTATGCCGGTTTGGTTAAAGCACTTGAAAACGGACAAATCGACCCCGCAACACCTGCTCTCGTTTTGGCAACCGGCAGTGGCTTGAAGGACGTTAAAGCAGCAATGCAAGCCGTTCCCACTGCCCGAATCATCGAACCAAAATTATCTAAACTCAAGGAGATATTGCATGACTGACCCTGTTTTTTCTGTAATTGTTCCTGTTTTTAATGAATTGGAAAACTTACCTTTGCTCTATTCACGCGTGAAAGAGGTGATGCTCAAAACCGGGGAGGAATGGGAATTGATTTTAGTGGACGATGGCAGCTCGGACGGTTCCAGCGATTTGATTCGCGAATTGGCAAAACAAGACGAACACGTTCGCCCGGTCATCTTTGCCCGCAACTTTGGCCACCAAATTGCCGTTACGGCTGGAATGGATTATAGCCGCGGGCAAGCGGTTACGATTATCGATGCCGACTTGCAAGACCCGCCCGAAGTTATCCTCGACTTAATCGAAAAATGGCGCGAAGGCTTTCAAATTGTCTATGCCGTTCGTTCAGAACGCGAAGGGGAAAGCTGGTTCAAACTGGCCACCGCTTCGCTTTTCTACAAATTGATTTACAAAATGACCGATGTCAAAATCCCGATGAATACCGGTGATTTTAGATTGATTGATCGTACAGCGCTCAATGTGATTAACAATATGCGCGAGCGCAACCGCTTTTTGCGTGGCATGGGTGCCTGGGTTGGCTTTAAGCAAATTGGCGTCGAATACAAACGCCATGCCCGACATGCCGGTCAAACACATTACCCTCTCAAGAAAATGATTCAGCTTGCGCTGAACGCCATCACCGGCTTTTCAAATACGCCTCTAAAGCTTCTGACTACCGGCGGCGTGTTTTTGATGGGTTTGAGCATTGTTTTACTAATTATTTACTTGCTTTTGGCAATTTTCAACCATTTTGACCTGACTTATGTTTTGGCAACCTGGTTGACGTTAATTTTCCTCTCCGGTGTCCTGCTGACTGGCATGGGCATTCTTGGAGAATACATCGGTCGAACCTATGATGAAGCTAAGGGCAGACCGCTTTATATCGTTGCGGAAGGTCCGGAAGAACCGTTTGACCCAAGCCGTCTCGGCCCAAAATCCACCAGATAAGGAACCAATAATGACCAAAATCGATCTAACCATCATGAAAGACCGCCAAGAACGAACACTTCAACGTGTTCGGGAAAAGCAATTCATCATTCCCACCCTGGCGCAGCAAAAAGACCCGACGTTGATTCCTGAGGATATCAAAAATCGCCTCAAAGATATCGGCTTATGGGACTTACACCCCCTCAACCTCTTTCGAATCACCTGGCACAATGAACCTGTCGTTCAGGGCGGCGGATTTGGACCTGTCAACTACCTGGAGTTTCCCAAAGAGTTGACCGGTGTGGATGCGCGGATTGTGGCATTGGTCGGCAAGTGGTTCCCCTGTGGTGTCCATAAAGTCGGTGCGGCTTTTGGATGTTTGGCTCCACGTTTGGTTACCGGTCAGTTTGACCCCACCACCCAAAAAGCAGTTTGGCCTTCCACCGGCAATTATTGCCGTGGCGGTGCTTACGACTCCTACCTTTTGGGCTGTAAATCAGTTGCGATTTTGCCCGAAGGCATGAGCAAAGAGCGCTTTGAGTGGTTGGAAACGGTTGCCGACGAAGTTATCGCTACTCCCGGCACCGAATCCAATGTTAAAGAAATTTTCGACAAATGTTGGGAACTGCGCCGAAGCGGTCAGGATTTGATGATTTTCAATCAATTTGAAGAATTTGGTAATTACCTCTGGCATTACCTGCTGACCGGTTCCGCTTTGGAAGACGTTGCCCGTGCCGTGATGGGGCCAAAAGACCGCATGGCTGGTTTTGCCTCGGCTACCGGTTCCGCCGGCACAATTGCCGCCGGTGATTATTTGAAACAAATTTTCCCATACAGCAAAATTATCGCCAGTGAAGCTCAGCAATGCCCGACGCTTTTGGATAATGGCTTTGGTGCCCATCGCATCGAAGGCATTGGCGACAAACACGTTCCCTGGGTTCACAACGTCAAAAATACCGATTTCGTCACAGCAATTGATGATAATGCAGTGGTCAATTTGGCTCGCCTCTTCAACGAACCAGCCGGGCGTGAATATCTGGTCCAATCCGGTGTGGATGAAAGCCTGGTCAACAATCTCGACTTGCTCGGATTCTCAAGCGTTTCCAATGTTCTTTCTGCAATCAAGTTTGCAAAATACAACGAATTGACCGAAAACGACATTGTCCTTACCGTCTTAACTGACAGCATGGAACTTTACGGCAGCCGTTTGCAGGAAATGCACGAAGAGTTTGGCGAATATAGCCGCGATAATGCCATTGCTGACGATGCCCGTTACCTCAAGGGTCAGGCGACCGATTACATGCAAGAACTCGGCTACAAAGATCGCAAGCGCATTCACAACCTCAAGTATTACACCTGGGTTGAACAGCAAGGCAGGACTTACGAAGAAATTATGGCGCAATGGTACGACCCCGAATATTGGACCGAAATCCAGTCTCAGGGACCCGAAATTGACGCTTTGATTGAAGAATTCAACCATAAAGCCGGAGTGAAGCTCTAAAGGAGCACCTGTTTGAATCTATCGGCTAATTTTTCTGATACCAGTCTGGTAATGGTCGCGGTAGTTCCTTCGACCCGCGACCTTGATATTGCACGATTACTGGGCTGGTATCGGATTCCGCTCAAGTCTGCCCCGAAAATTATTGCGGTGGACTATCTCGCTTTTTATCAAACCTCAGCTTTCCCAAAAACTCAACGCGCCCAAATCCAATGGATCGCTCCAATTTTGGGACACGAACTGACCACCCGGGCAGAGCTGATGCAAGATCAAGCCGACCATCCCCGCGCAAGGGAAGAATATTTCAAAATCCAGCTCGGTCCATTGATTGAGCTGAAAGAACCGATTCCAGCTAAAAACTGGAAACGGGTAACCTTTTTCTACACAACCGGTAAACACATCAAAATGGCCGAAAGCCTCAGTGATTTGCCGGTTCATGACGAAGAACGACCTATTTTGTGGCAGGCACTTCGCGAACGTGCCCTCAAAAGCGAGGAGTATCGGGCAAATGACTTGCCCGAAATCCCTCTTGACCCAAGCCTGCTGGCATTTTTAAGTGGTATCTCCATCGCAGACCCCAAGGAAAGCAGAACTAATGAAAAAACTGATTAAAAACGGAACGCTGGTAACAGCTGAAAATAGCTTCAGAAGCGATATCCTGATTGAGGATGAGAAAATCATCCAAATTGGGACTGAGATTGTTGATGACCAGGCAGAAGTAATCGACGCCACAGGCAAATTGGTTTTACCGGGCGGAATTGACCCCCATGTTCATTTGGCGCTTGAAATGGCAGGCACAATTTCTTCTGATGATTACTATACCGGCGGTAAAGCTGCCGCTTTTGGCGGTACGACAACAGTGCTCGATTTTGTTAGCCAGGGAGAAGGCACGCTTGAGGAAAGCGTTGCGAAACACCGCGATTTTGCCGACAGCAACACCAGCATTGACTATGGCTCTCATATGAATATCACACGCTTTGACGACAGTGTCGCCGAGCAAATTGCCGGCCTTCCGGCTCTGGGTATCACCGATATTAAAGTTTTCACCGC
>JAGOIM010000119.1 GCA_017995665.1 Anaerolineaceae bacterium
GGTCTTCCGTTCCGATTTCTTGTATTCCAAATGCCGGTTTGCCGCTAAACATTGACGGCGAGGCAGTTTACCCAATGACACCCGATGAATTTTCGCAACAATTGGGTGATTATGTCGAAAAATTGGGTGTTCGGATTGTCGGCGGATGTTGTGGAACGCGACCGGAACATATCAAAGCACTGGCTGAAAGAATCGCGAAAATTAAAACCGAACCAGCTCATGCGGAGAAAGAAGCGATGTTAGCCTCGCCTGTTCAGGCGGTGGAGATTGAACAAAAACCGGCGCCTTTCATCATCGGTGAACGGATGAACGCTCAGGGCTCTAAAGCCTTTAAACGCTTGCTTTTGGCGGAAGACTATGAGGCAATCATGCAAGTTGCCCGAGATCAGCTGGCTTTTGGTGCGCATGGTTTGGATATCAGTGTGGCAACAACCGAACGGAGTGATGAAGCGGAATTGATGCGGGCGATTGTCAAAAAGCTTTCTCTCGAAGTGCCGGTTCCCTTGATTATTGACTCCACCGAAGTGGCTGTTGCCGAAGTTGCCTTGCAAACCGCGCCCGGTCGAAGTTTGATTAATTCAACCAATCTTGAATCCGGTCCCGAAAAAGCCGGCAAGATGTTCACTTTGGCGCGCGAATACAGTGCGGCGGTGATGTGTTTGACAATCGATGAAGAAGGCATGGCGAAAACCGCCGATCGAAAACTGGCGATTGCGAAAAGAATGCTTGAGATGGCAGTCTCCGATTTTCAATTAAGAGCGGAAGATTTGGTTTTTGACCCGCTGACGTTTACATTGGCAACCGGACAAGAAGTTTGGCGGGAAAGTGCGATGGAAACGCTCAAAGGACTGGCATTAATCAAACAAGAATTACCCGGTGTGCATACCTGTTTGGGCGTTAGTAATGTCTCCTTTGGCTTGGCGCAGCCGGCCCGCAAGTTGATTAACAGCGTCTTTTTGCACCATGCTGTCCAAAATGGGTTGGACATGGCAATTGTCAACCCGGCGCATATTCGTGCCTTTGCAGAAATTCCCGAGGAAGAGAAAACGCTTGCCGAAAATTTGATTTTCAACCGTTCTGAGGATGCCTTGGAGAAATTGGTTGAATGGTTTGAAACGCATAGCGAAACGGGAGAGGAAGCGGCAAGCAAAAAAGATCCTTTCGAAGATTTGGATGCAAAAGAACGACTTTTCCAACGGATTGTTTTGCGTCAAAAGAACGGACTGGAAGAAGATATTGACCAGGTTTTGACTGAATCTGCTGAGCCACAAGGCCAGGCTGCTGTTGGCATTCTGAACGACATTTTGCTTCCGGCGATGAAAGAAGTCGGAAATCGTTTTGCCAGTGGGGCTTTGATTTTGCCCTTTGTTTTGCAATCTGCCGAAGCGATGAAAAAAGCGGTCAGCTATCTTGAGCAATACCTGGAACGACAAGAAGGCTTGAGCAAAGGCAAAATTGTTTTGGCAACGGTTTATGGCGATGTGCATGATATCGGCAAAAATCTGGTTAAGACGATTTTGTCAAACAACGGTTTTGATGTGATTGACCTTGGAAAACAAGTTTCGGCTGAAGAAATCATCAGCAGAGCGATTGAAGAGCAAGCCGACGCGGTTGGATTGAGCGCGCTTTTGGTTTCGACCAGTAAGCAAATGCCGTTGATTGCCAACGAATTTCAGCGTCGTGGTGTTGAAATGCCGCTCCTGATTGGGGGAGCAGCGATTAATCCTCAATTTGCTGAACGGATTTCCGCGAATGCCGAAATGGGCGAGTATAAGGCAGGAATTTACTATTGCAAAGATGCTTTTGAGGGCTTGATGGTAATGGAGCAGTTGGTTGAGGAGGAAAAGCGAAAACATTTGAAGGCTTCGGACTTCCCGCCTCCTGCAGAAATTGCCAGCGAACCAACACCTGAAGCAAACCTTGCTGAAGCTCAAGATTTTGCGACTAAAGTAGAAATGGCGGAGACTATTCCTACGATTTCCCCGATGGGAATCCGGATTGATAAGGCATTACCTTTCGAACAGGTCTCCCGATTGATAAATTTGTCAAGTCTCTACCGCATGTCCTGGGGAGCGAAAAAGGTCCGCGGGCAAGAATGGACAGACCTGAAGCATGAATTTGACAGAAGACGTTGGCGAATGCTTGAAGAAGCCCAAAAAGAAGGCTGGATTCAGCCGCAAGCCGTTTATGGGTATTTCCCAGTCTGGAAAGACGGGAATGAGATTGTCGTTTTCGATCCGCAAAAAAGCACAATTGAAAAACCGTTTGAATTGACCCGGTTGAGTTTCCCCCGTCAAAAGGAAGGGGAAGGCTTGTGTTTGAGCGATTACTTTTTGCCTGCAGGCAGTGAGCAGTTTGACATTTTCCCCTTGCAGGTTGTAACGGTCGGCAAAGCAGCAACAGAACGAATCGCTCAGCTTGATAGCGAAGATCGCTATTCGGAAGGCTATTTCTTGCACGGACTGGCGGTCCAGATGGCGGAAGCCAGCGCAGAATTTTTGCATCAGAGAATTAAGCAGGAATTAGGACTTACAGCGGAGCAGGGCGAACGTTATTCCTGGGGCTATCCGGCTTTACCCTGGCTGAAAGAGCATCGCAAAGTCTTTGATTTGCTCCCGGCTGAAAAGGAATTGGGTCTTAGGCTTACCGAAGCTTATTTCTTTGTTCCTGAGCAAACAACCGCCGCGATGGTGGTTCATCATCCGCAGGCAAAACTTTTCGATTCCGGGATAAGCCGAATGGATCTGCTGCTTGAGGATTAGGAGCAAGAGAATATTTGGTTTTTTGGAGCCGTTTTATCTTCTAAGTTTTGTTCCCTTAGCCCCGATTTTTGAGGTTTGACAAGAGGAATTATAATAAAGGCATGCGAAGAAAAGGAACATTGATAAGTTGGGCAGCGCTTGGCTTGATTGTTATGGCAAGTTTTTTGGCAATCCTGCAGCTTGTCCGTTATGCAAGTGTTCGTGCTACCTTCCCAACCGGAATGACGATTGCCGGTATTCCGGTTGCCGGTTTGCAATTTGAGGAAGCCTCCCAACGCTTGGTACAAGTCTACATGTCGCCAATTGAACTACGCTATGGTGATGCCCGGCTTCAGGTGCGCCCGGCTACGCTCGGTTTTGAATTACAGATAAACGGCATGCTGGCAGCGGCTGACAAGCAACGCACCAATGAGCCTTTTTGGTCCGGTTATTGGAAATTTCTGTGGAATCGTCCGATGAGTACCAGCGAGATTCCTTTGCAAGCACATTTTGATAAAGAGCGTATCCAGGCTTTTCTTGAAAACGAAGTTCACATCCGCTATGATATACCTTCAACGCCGCCGATGCCTATTCCGGGTGAGAGCGGTTTTTATGAAGGTAAAACGGGCACCTCGATGGATTATCCGATCACGGTTCAACGGATAGTTGATGCACTTTCTTCGAACAGTCATCGTTCGGTCAATATTGAAGTTGTTGAATCAAAACCGCAAAAGCCTTCTTTTGACATTCTCGAATTTATGCTCGAAGATGTGATTGATGAGGCGACTTTTGATGGTGTGGTCGAACTGTATTTCAAAGATTTGCAAAACGGCTTGGTTATGCATTTTTCTCACAGTCGGATTGGCGATGAAGACCCGCCGATGGATATTGCCTTTTCATCCTGGAGCACGATTAAAATTCCGGCAATGGTAACCGTTTTCAAAAACCTGGAAGCGCCCTATGATCCGGCGGTTTTAGCAGAAATTGAAAAAATGGTTGAAGAATCCAACAACGAATCAACAGACGCGCTTGCCAAAAAACTGGTTGAGCCAAATTTAGCCCCTTTACACGTTACTGAAGATATGCAGGCTTTAGGTTTGCAAAACACTTTTTGGGCGGGTTATTTCAGCCTTGGTTCGCCGCTGCTGCAAGAAATATCGACCCCTGCCAACAGCAATCGGGTTTACGATACCGGTCCTGACCGTTATGGACAAACCACCGTTCTTGACATGGGTTTGCTTTTGGAAGAAATTTATTATTGTGCGGAAGATTACGGCGGAGCAATCCCTTTAGCTTTTAATGGTGAAATTACTCAGGAAGAATGCCTTTTGATGGTCGAGTATTTGGGGAAAAACAAGCTGGGGCATCTAATCGAAGCCGGGGTTGCGCCGGGCACAATTGTGGCGCATAAACATGGCTGGGCGAACGAAGTGCAAGATGGCTTTATACACACGATGGGCGACGCTGCAATTGTCTATACACCGGGTGGCAATTATGTTCTGACTATTTTTGTTCACCAACCGGTTCAGGTAATTTTTGACCACGGCAATTACCTTTTCCGAGATCTTTCAGCTGCAATTTACAATTACTACAATTTGCAATAATGGCAGTTTGCAGCTGACAATCTTTTTTGATTGATATGGCTTACTTTTAATTATCCGTCTTATGTGCAGTTGAATATTTTGCAATTCGAATCAGGCTGTTAAAAAGCGAATTAGCCTCTTCCAAAGCTTTCAGTTGTGATTGCATCGCTCGATAACCCTCATCAAACAATTCCTGAGGATTAACAACTGAAAGCGGGCCATGATGTCCAACCAAAGGACGTACAATCACGTCCGGTTTGCTGTTTTTGAGACTAACTTCGGCCAATTGATAACCGATAAGTCCAAATCCTCTGCTTGCAATATCCAGTGATTCACCTAATACCGTTTTGGATAAGCGGTCTACAATCAGGTCAGTAAGTGGGTCGTTCTCTACAAGCGTTTGATTTTCCTGAGGAGCGTCAGGGTCTTTGGTGTTCAAAACCACGGCTACGATTGGCAAGGAAGGATTTATGGCTCGAGCCGGCAAAACCGGTACCGGATCTAATACTCCACCATCGACCAATTCTTCCTCACCGATAGCTGGGAAGACGCCCGGAATGGCAATAGTTGCCAAAACAGCATGCATTAGCTCCCCTGAATCGAGCAAA
>JAGOIM010000120.1 GCA_017995665.1 Anaerolineaceae bacterium
TAAGGATGCACAATTTGTTCGAGGGCAATTAATTGTTGTGGGTCAGAAAAAACAATCCGACCCAAACGGCTGCGATTGATTTGGTCATCAAAGCCACGCAAATCGTCACCAAAATGATCCAAAATTGCTTGCCAGGCAGGAGTGCCGGGAAGGTAACTGTCTTTGGCGGTTAAATCTGCGTCGATTGTCATCGCACCAAAGTTTGCCAGATAGTTGCGCACCGCACTCTTACCCGAGGCGATATTGCCGGTTAAGCCAATGATGAAAGGTTTTTCTGCCATGTCTTGAGTATACCGTAAATCAGAGAGTAGCGTGCGCATAATAACGGGATAGCAGCAACCGCCAATATGTAAAAATCATGAATCGTCGCCCGAAAATAATCAGCAAAAATCCTGCTCATATGGTATAACATGTTAGCCTCCACTAACACAGTGGACACTAAAATATGGATTACGAGTTGGTAATCGCTAACTACGGTGATGATTTATGAATAATAAAGATGCTGAATCCAGCAATCTAAAGGCTTGGAATAAAGAAAAGGAACTAATTCCAGGCATGATAAAAAAATATTGCAAGGCTAAGCACAGCAGCGAAAAGGGAGAACTTTGTGAAGATTGCAAGTCTTTGACTGAATATGCCCTGTTTCGTCTTGAAAAGTGCCCATTTAAGGAAAACAAACCGTTCTGCTCTTTTTGTAAAATTCATTGTTATAAAGCCGATATGAGAGAAAAGATCAAGGAGGTAATGAGATATTCGGGTCCGAGAATGATATTTACCCACCCGGTCTATGCCGTATCCCATTTGGTTCAAATGCTTAAATACAAAAAAACGATAGAGGATAAAAGAAGTGATAGATAAAAGCCTTTTCAATTTGATAGGCAGCAATAAAAAATATATTTACATCACCGTTGCACTGATGGTTTTAGGAGCTCTTGCAAACGTTGGTATAACGGCATCTATATGCTGGGCAATTTATTTGGCAATGAAAAGCAGCAACATCAGCTTATACATTTACCCCTTGGCTGCTGCTTTAGTCGCTATAAGTGTCAGATATATCAGCACAAGAATTGTGGGTAATCTTAAAGATACCCTCGGAAGTAAAGTAAAAAAAGACCTGCGGCAGAGAACCTATCACAAAATCCTTGTCCTTGGAGAGAAAGGTGCCGATGGAATGAGTATGGCGGGACTTACCCAGGTTAGTATGGAGGGTATCGAGCAGCTGGACCTCTACTATTCTAACTATTTACCGCAATTTTTCTTTTCCATGATTATGCCACTGCTTTTGTTTGGAATTGCCGTTGGAATTGACTGGCGGGTGGCGACCGTACTTCTTGCCTGTGTTCCTGTAATCCCTTTGTCCATTGTTATGGTTTCAAAGTATGCAAAGAAAATCTTTGCAACGTATTGGGGTAAGTATACCTCGATGGGTGACAGCTTCCTTGACAGCGTGCAGGGGCTAAAGGACCTGAAAATCTTTCAGGCAGACGAAAAACAGCATGCCTATATCAACGAAAATGCTGAGGAGTTCCGCCGCATCACAATGAAGGTTCTTGTTATGCAGCTTGCAAGCGTGACTATTATGGACTTGGTCGCCTTTGGCGGAGCTGGCATAGGCATTGCTTTTGCCATAAATGGAGCGGTGACCGGCGGAAACCCGATCCTCTCCCTGTTTTTAATACTCATTGCCGTGGACTTTTTTCTTCCTCTTCGGGCACTGGGAAGTGCCTTTCATGTTGCAATGAACGGTGCAACTGCCGGAAAGAAAATAATCGCCCTTCTTGAGCTGCCAGAACCTGTCTGGGCAGGTGAAAAGCTTGAAAACACCGAAATCAAACTCGAGCATATCACCTTTTCATATGACTACAGCCGTGATGTTTTAAAAGATGTGTCGGCGGAATTTGGCACGAAGGGGATGGCTGCCATAGTTGGTGAGTCTGGCTGCGGCAAATCTACCCTGGTCGGCATAATCACAGGGGCAAATCGCCCAAAAAGCGGCAGAGTCACCATTGGCGGCAAATTGCTTGAAACCCTTTCGCGTGAGGACTATTATTCGCACCTGGCTGTGGTTAGCTACAATACCTATATTTTCAATACAAGCGTTCGCTCCAATTTCCATCTTGCCAAAGTTGACGCAACTGACGAAGAAATGTATGCCGCCCTTCGCCGTGTTAACCTTTATAACTTCATCATGGAAAACGGCGGTCTTGATAAGGTCATCGTCGAGGATGCAAATAACATTTCCGGTGGTCAACGGCAAAGACTTGCCCTTGCAGTTAACCTTCTTGCCGATAAGGGTATTTATATCATTGATGAGGCTACAAGCAACATAGACATTGAAAGCGAAGCAATTATTATGAGCAACATCAAATCACTAAGCCAGAATAAGCTTGTGATTGTCATTTCCCACCGCCTTGGCAATGTGATAAATGCAGATTCAATAATCTATATGGCAGACGGGCTAATCAAAGAACGGGGAAGTCATGCCGACTTAATGATAAAAAACGGAGGTTATGCCAAGTTGTATAACACGCAAAAAACCCTCGAGGAAGGCTATAAGGAGGCAGGATATAATGCAAAAGCAAAATAAACTGCGTAGAAGCGGCGCAAAAATCATGGCAAGCCTCATAGTTTTGCTGGGCAGCCTTTCTTATGTCATGGTCGGGGCAATCATCAATGGTGTGCTGGGCTTTATCTGTTCCATGGGTGTGACAGTATTCGGCGCAATAGGGATCGCAAAGGTTCTGGGCGAAGCGATTTCGATGGACTATTCGCTCATTATCACCCTGGCAATCTCCTGCGGACTTCTTCGTGGAATTTTGCGCTATATTGAGCAATATTTTAATCACTATATCGCCTTCCGACTTTTGGCGGTGCTTCGGGATAAAATTTTCAAGTCCCTTCGTATCCTGGCTCCCGCAAAGCTGGAATCCAAGCAAAAAGGCTCAATCATAGCAATGATTACTTCCGACATTGAAACACTTGAGGTGTTTTATGCCCATACGATTTCTCCCATTTTCATTGCAATCCTCATGTCTATCATCGTTTGCGTCTTTGTTGGAATGATGTCAAGCTGGCTCCTCTCCCTCGTGGCTTTTATAGGCTTTGTTTATATTGGCGTCATTGTGCCTATGATTTCATCCAAAGCTCTCAAGGAGTCGGGGGTGAGATACAGAGAGGAATTCTCAGGCTTTAACGCATATTTTCTTGACAGCATCAAAGGGATAAAGGATATTGTTTTTAACAATGCAGGGGCAGAGCGGGAAAAGGAAGTCAATGCCCGTTCGGAGAAGCTCCTTAAAGAAACAAAATCCATGAAGAAGAACTCAACGAAGGCTGCCGCAGCAACTGAGCTCGCAGTGACTATTTTCAATATTCTCACGCTTGCTGTCGGTATATATCTTGTAAGCATAAATGCCCTCACAATTGGCAGGATGATAATCGGTGTTGTTGCCGTCTTTGGGAGCTTTGGGCCTGTAATCGCAGTGGCGGCTTTGCCTTCGAACTTAACCCAGACTTTTGCAAGCGGTGACAGGGTGCTGAATTTGCTTCAAGAAAAACCGGTTGTGGAAGAAGTAAAGGGCAAGGAAAACATTGCCTATGACAATTTAGCTATCAACAATTTAAGCTTTGGCTATGACGACAGCCCTATTTTAAGCAATGTTTGCATGAACGCCAAGAAAGGCGAAATTATTGGTATTGTTGGCCGGTCGGGCTGCGGTAAATCCACACTATTGAATCTTATGCTCCGTTTTAGGCAAAAGGATCAAGGAGAAATTCTCTACAACAACATTGATGTCGACAATGTAAACACCGACAGCTTGCTGAAAAATGTAACAATGGTCAGCCAGTCCACTTATCTTTTTGACATGAGCATTGAGGATAATTTGAAAATTGCAAAGCAAGACGCTACTCAAGCAGAACTTGAGGAGGCTTGTAAAATGGCATCCATTCATGATTTCATTGTGTCCCTCCCAATGGGCTACAAGACACAGGTTGGTGCCCTTGGGGACAACCTTTCGGCAGGGGAAAAGCAAAGAATAGGTTTGGCAAGAGCCTTCTTGCGAGGCAGCGAACTGATACTTCTTGACGAACCCACGAGCAATGTGGACAGTATCAATGAAGGAATTATTCTCAAAGCGCTTGCAGAGCAAAAGAGCAAAAAAAGCATTATCCTTGTATCTCACAGGGAAAGCACAATGGCGATTGCCGACAGAATTTACAAGGTAGAAAACAGAAGTTTGACAGAGGTTATATGAAGGAAAACAAAAAATCAATAAAAAGAATTTTTTACATCATTCTTGGCTTTATTGGTGTGGGATTGGGGGCTGTGGGTGCGGTGGTGCCCATGCTGCCGGCTTTCCCATTTTTGATGCTGGCGGCTTTTGCTTTCGGCAGAAGCTCTGAAAAACTGGATAACTGGTTTAAGAATACGAAGCTATACAAGAACAATCTTGAAACCTATATTAAGGGTCAAGGTATGACTCGAAAAACCAAAATTCGCGTTATGATTACAATTACAATACTGATGTCCTTTGGCTTCTATATGATGTTCCGTAGAAACCTGTTTATTCCGTGCGCAATCCTTGTCGTTGTTTGGCTGTTCCATATCTTGTATTTCTCCTTGGGAGTTAAAAATTATGAAATAAAACCAATCAAGAGTTTAATTCAAAAGGATGGTTTATAAAAGAAATAAGGGAAAGTCAACGCTTTTTTGGACAAGAAGTTAAGCGCCGCCTGTAAAATGTATCGCAAGAAGAAGTTTTGACTTCTCTTGCGATTTTTTATCCTCACACATAGACCTGAGTTTCTCATTTTGCTGAAACAATCTGTTTTCAACGAGGAAAAGAAATGTTTTCAGGACACTAAATTGAGAACCTCAGGGGAGATAACCCCGGCGCCATGAGCCTTGATGATTTCATCGCCTT
>JAGOIM010000010.1:0-4111 GCA_017995665.1 Anaerolineaceae bacterium
CCCGCTCCCCGCGAAACCACTTTGTCCCTTTTCAACCCGCTGCAACGACTATTTAACTGTAGCTACAATAAAGGAAAACTATGGCAAATTCAACTATCGATATTTCAAACCCTTTGGCTCAGGGTAGAATCTGGGATAAAGAGGAAAGTATGACCGAAACAAGCTTTTCAGAGCTTTACCGCCGTCACGTCAATAAGATCTACTATTACATCTACAGCCGGGTGCAAAATAGTGCCGATGCCGAAGATTTGACCTCTCAAACCTTCATCACCGCCTTTGAGACCCACCACAAGTTGCGCGATGAAAAGAAATTCACGCCCTGGCTCTACAGCATCGCCCGCAACAAAACCAACGATCATTTCCGACGCAATTCACGGCGAAGTGAGCTCCCTCTTGAAGACGAACTCTTCACTAAGCAAAGCCAAAACCCAACTGAAGCTATGCTTCAACAAGAAAGGCTGATTGACCTTGAGCGCATCCTGACAAGCCTGAAACCAATCGAGCAAGAATACTTGCGTTTGCGTCTAATCGCCGAATTACCCTTTGCTGAAATTGCTCAGGTGCTCAACATGAGCGAATCCAGCCTCAAAAAATCTTATTACCGGCTCCTGGAGCGCCTTCAAGCCCAGGCGGAGTAAAAAATGGAACCAAAAAACGCATTTGAAGAAAAAATTCTTTCCGGGTACAAGAAACCGGAGCCAGATCCCGCTTTTGTCAATCAGCTGCAAATGCAACTGAAACAAAAGGAAATCAAAATGGAAAATTCAAAAAGCAAAGTCAGCTTCCGATGGGCTTACGTCTTTGCCCCTCTGATGGCATTGCTGATCCTCTTTTTCGCCGTTGGACCCGACAAGGTGATCGCACAGTTACAAAGCTGGTTCAACTTTGTCCCCGGACTGGGTGTGGTTGAAAACCCGAGTGGCATCCGCATTGTGTCCGAACCGGTCTACCAAACTCAGGATGGCGTTACCGTGGGCATCAAATCAGGCGTGATCACCCCGGATCAAGCTAACTTTGAAGTCGATCTTATCAACGTTCCCGTTGAAGCAATGTGGTCTTACAACCCGGATGAGCCAATATGTGATGAAATGTCTTATCTGCTCTTGCCGGATGGCAGCAAAATATTTGCCGACGCATTCCAATTTGGAGTTCCAGCTGAAGTTACAGAAGCTACCTATGTAATGCCCTGCATCGACATGCGCAGCCGCGGCAAAGCCCCTGAAAATTGGGAACTGCCGCTAAAATTCATCGCTGCACCGGAAGATATGGAAACCTTTGCCATCACCTTTCCCGATCCCATGGTCACAATTGAGCAAGCTGAAAACCAGGAACCTGTTTTGCTTACGGAAGAAAGCATGCCCAATGTTCAAGATATTCTGGAAGTGCTTCAAGTGGTTGAAAAACCTAATTCCTGGCTGCTTACCCTAAGCATTCTCCACGAACACCTGCATGATTACGTCAGCCACGGAAAATTGCAGGTTACAGATTCCAATGGTGTCCTGGTAGCTTACAGCATTCCTGAACCTGATGAATGGGTAGCTCTGGATCAGAGTTTTCGGAAGACCTATGACCATTTGGGGATGTGGGATGCTGGAGGCAGCTACTACACCTATATCGAAAATATCGAAATCGCAAAAAAAGACTATGCTTTTCCGCTCATAATCACTAATGTTTACGACCACGAAACCATCGATCTGAGTGTGGAGCGTAATGTGGAACTGTTCAGCTTCGACGTCGAAGGTACCCCTCAGCTTGGTGATCAGATTGAGATTAACAAAACCCTCCAATTGGGTGAAAACGAAATTTATGTGGATTACGCTGAGGTTGATACCCGAGCTGGTTGGAGCGGTTATAGTATCCATGTTGATGGTGGCGACAAGATTAGCGATGTCATGTTTATCCTTTTGGATTATCCTTCGAACAAGCATGCCGGTGGAATTGTTGATCGCTCTGTTCGACCCTTCAAGTTTGTAACCATGTCTCTGCTTAATCCCTTACCAACCGGACATATTCGCGTCGGATTGGCGCAGGAACCTAACATTTTGCTCGAAGTCGTAACCGCCCGAGCGGTATGGGCACCATCAACGCCATAATTTCAAGCACAATCAGACAATTTGGAGAGCCGAAACCCGGCTCTCCTTTTTTTAAAGTGTCCTCAATTCTCATTAATTGAATCCGAGTTTTTGAAACCCCGCTCAAGCCTCATTTGAAGTTTAGCCAACTCCTTTAGAATATAGTAAAATTAATTAAAATCATAAACAGGGAAACATGAGCAATAAGATTCGATTACTAATTGTAGATGATTACCCGGTCATTTTGACGGGGCTTCTTGCCATGTGTAAAACCTATGACGAGATTGACATTGTCGGCATTGCCAATAACGGTAAAACGGCGGTTGAGCTGGCGCTTTCCCTAAGACCGAATGTCGTCCTGATGAACCTTTCTATGCCTGAGATGGATGGCATTGAGGCAACTCAGCTAATCAAACGCAGTGCGCCCGAAGTCAACATCCTCATTTTTTCCGGGCAGAGCGGGCCGGACAAAGTAACCCCGGCAATCAACGCCGGTGCAATCGGTTATATTTTGAAAGACGCCACCGAACACGAAATAATTGCGGCTATTCATCAAGTCGCCCTCGGAAAAGCCAGCTTCGACTCTGCAGTTATCGGCACAGTCCTGAAACATATTCAGGGTGGGGAAGAACAAAAGAATCTGGTCAAAAAACTTACCGAACGCGAGCTCGATGTGCTGAGACATATTGCCAAAGGCTATTCCAACCAGGAGATCGCAAAACGAATGGTCGTCAGCACCTCTACAGTCCATTCGCACGTCAGCCGCATTTTGGCAAAACTGGATGTCTCCAGCCGCACTCAGGCTGTGATTTATTCAATGCGGGCAGGCATCATCCCTCCCTTAGATGACGAAAATAATTCCGATAAACAATAAAGCCGGAATCTAAGACTAATCCATCACCCATCCTTTTTACTCTATAGAACTTTTGTTCTCATCATTAATGATGAGATTCTTGAATAATCTTATGTAAATTATCATCATTAGCATTATTCAGAGCAAGTTCAATATTCTATCGATGGCAAGCTAACAAGCCTGGTCTATACTCAATGCATTGACCTGGATGGCTCTAAGCCAATGGTTTGTTGAGGCTCTCATGATTAATTGCTTAGTGAAAAATTGGATGACATCACCTGCGGTAAGCGTAACACCCCAGACAACGATTGTTGCTGCCAGGGAGTTTATGAGCGAACAGAAGATCAAAACCCTGCTTATTGCCGAGAAGGATCAACTTTTGGGCGTTGTCACACAGCGAGGTTTAATCCGCATTGATTTTTCTGTCCTCGACGAAGAAGTATGCGATGACAGCGTGGATTTATCCGAAAACAAGATTGATTGCATAATGACCCGTAATCCACGCATCACTCAGCCCGACTCATCAATTCCCAAAGCTGCCCGGGTGATGCTGGAAAACAGAATTGCTGCCTTGCCTGTTGTGGAGGACGAGAGATTAATTGGGATGCTTAACAGCTCAGATTTAATGCGCTTTATCATCTACGCCTGCCCGCTTTTGGAAAAAGAAATCCTGGTCGATCAATATATGAGCGATGAAATCATCAGCATCGAGCCCAAGACCACGCTTTTGGAAGCACACCGAATAACGGGCGTCAAACGCATCCGCACCCTGCCGGTGCTCGAAAATGACCGGCTTGTCGGAATCGTAACGCGCACCGATCTTGTCTGTAGCGATCCGTCTCGTTTGGCTTCCAAAGAACATCAGGACCTCTTGCTAAAAATATTAGTCCAACCGGTAGAAAAAGTGATGAAGAAAAATCTCATCACAATCTCCCCCGATGCCCCAATCGCCGAAGCAGCCCGACTTATGATGGAAAATGTGGTTCATTCACTCTTGGTTGTGGATGAAGACCAAAAATTAGTCGGCGTAATAACAGAAAGCGATCTGTTTTTAATGATCGTGCAAAAATTTTTCTAATTCACTTTTATAAGGAAACTCAATGAAAAAAATTCTTCACACAACCGTTTTATTGTCCCTCGCTCTGGTGATGGTTTTCGCCTCTGCTTGTACCACCCAGCCGACTCC
>JAGOIM010000010.1:4211-16664 GCA_017995665.1 Anaerolineaceae bacterium
TTGCAGGGAACCAACTATCAGCTCACTACAGGAGCAAAAATGCAGGAGGTAATCGAAAATTACTACGAGGTAATCGGTAAACCACTTAATGAAAAATTCGAAGCTTTTTATTACAACACTTCGAACTGAAGCTATTGGATTTGGGCTAATCCTGCTGATTTGGAGCATTGGAACGATGATTTATCCATCTTACATCATTCCTTCCCCAATCTCCGTCCTGGCCGACGTGAGAGAGTATCTTCCTAAAGATTTCTCTCATCACGTCTTGCTTACCGCCGGCCGGGTACTCAGCGGGTTTGCGCTCTCAATCTCTATCGGGACGCTTTTGGGCATAGGCGCCTACCTGCAAAAGTGGGTGCCTGCGCTCAATTCGCTCATGTCTGCGCTCCAGGTTCTTCCGGGCGTCATTCTGGGCGTAATCTTCCTGCTGATGTTTGGCTTAGGGAGCACTGTTCCGATTCTGTTGATTACCTTTCTTGTTTTGCCCACCATCGCCATCACCACCGCCAACGGTCTGGCGAAGAAAAACACAGCCTTGGAAGAGTACTTGAAAACCATCAAAAGCAACAAAACCACAATTTGGAAAACCATTTACCTCCCGGCCTTAATTCCGGTTTTGCTGAGCAATTTCAGCCTGGGCATTAGCATGGCAGCCAAAGTGGTGGTTTTGGGTGAATTTATCGGCTCTCAAGATGGCTTAGGCTATCTGCTCAACCGAGCCCAAATCACCTTCAATATGAAAGAGGTTTTCTTTTATCTGATTATTCTCTTGGTTTTCACCTTGCTGGTTCAATCATTGCTGGCTTTTTTCTCTTCGGTCTTTTTTAAGAAATATTTTTATGCGGAATGACAAACATGAATGAAGTTATCTTGGCGGTAAATAACTTAAGCAAGTGTTTTTCTGGTCAGATGGTAATCGACCGGCTTTCATTCACGATTAATCAGGGCGAATGTTTGGCAATCTTTGCACCTGCCGGTGCGGGTAAGACGACATTAATCAGAATTTTAAGCGGCCTGGACACTCAGGACAGTGGTCAATTTGAATTGTTTGACGACTTCCCGGTCACCATGTTTCAAGAACACCGCCTCTTCCCCTTCATGACCGTCAAGGATAATATTTTCCTGCCTCTGGTCGCACAGGACCGAGAAATTACGCCACAAATCCAGCAAAATTATCAGGAGTGGATTGATGTTTGCGAACTGAGCGCATTCCAGGAAAAATACCCTTACCAGCTCTCCGGCGGCATGAAACAAAAAACCGCGCTCATTCGCGCCCTGCTTCAACAGCCCCGCTTTGCCCTGCTGGATGAACCCTTTCAATCCATTGGCGTTAAAGCCAAACAGACCCTAATTCAACATATTAAAAACGCCTGCCCCGGAATCAGCCTTCTACTGATTACTCACAATCCGGATGAAGTGCAGCAACTTGCCCAACGCGTCCTTGTCTTTGAACAAGCTTGCCTAACACAAGGGCGGCAAATCTTGCAGTCTGATTTCAGCAATTGGAATCCCTCTGCAATTTTCCCTGCCGCTCCAATCGATCCTCAACATTACAGCGATCATCTCCCTGTGGTTGCTGATGATTGTTCAACCAAGTAAAGGAGGTCTAATGACCAATGCAAATGCTGGCTGTAAATGCCAGGACGAACTAAAAGAGAAATTCCAGGAACTTGATCAATACCTGGAAGGTCTCCATGTCGATCCCAAAAACCCACGTCGGAAAGATACCTTGATCAACGCCTTACACCAGGCACAAGAAATATTCGGGCATCTGCCTGAACCGGTCCAAATTCACATTGCCAAGCATTACTCGATCCCCCATGCGGATGTCTCAGGTGTGATTAGCTTTTACAACTATCTAACGGTTGAACCTAAAGGCAAAATCCAGGTTAACGTCTGTATGGGAACTGCTTGCTATGTGAACGGCGCCGAAAAAATTCTGCGTGAATTTGAACGCGTCCTCGAGATTAAAACCGGCGAAGTATCCCCGGATGGTAAATTCTCGATCGAAAGCTTGCGCTGTGTCGGTGCTTGCGGACTTGCGCCGGTGGTTACCATTAACCACAAAGTTTATGGCAAAGTAAAAGTTAGCGACGTTAAAGACATTATCGAATCATATTTAGTCGAAGAAACAGACCAAACAATGGAGGCCACAAATGCCTGAAATTCGCACTGATGAACAATTAATTGATGCCTACAATCAGTTCAAAGGCCTGTTAAATTCCCGCCTGGGAAATGTAACCGATGAAACAAAGCAACTGATTTTGGTTTGCGGCGGAACAGGTTGTCACGCTTCTGAAAGTAACCTTATTGTTAAACTATTCAGCGAGCAAATCGCCGCCCACGGCATGGAAGACAAAATCTCGGCCGAAATCACCGGTTGTTTTGGCTTTTGCGAAAAAGGACCAATCGTCAAGGTCTATCCTGAAAATGTCTTCTATGTACATGTTAAGCCATCTGATGTAGCGGAGATTTTCGAAGAACACCTGCTCAAAGGCCAAAAAGTCAAACGCTTGCTCTATGAAGACCCTCAGTTGAAGGAAAAGATAGAAACATCTGAACATATTTCATTTTACAGCCTGCAACATCGTGTGGCATTGAGAAATTGCGGCTTGATTAATCCGGAGAAAATCGAAGAATATCTTGGCGTTCGCGGTTACCAAGCCCTCTCAAGAGCATTAAGCATGAGCCAGCAAGAGGTAATCGAAGAAATGAAAAACTCTGGCTTGCGCGGACGCGGTGGTGCAGGTTTTTTGACAGGCAGAAAATGGGAATTCGCCAACAAATACCAATCAGATGAAAAATTCGTCATCTGTAATGCCGATGAGGGTGATCCGGGCGCTTTTATGGATCGCTCCATCATGGAAGGCGATTCACACAGCGTTATCGAAGGCATGGCAATTGCCGGCTATGCAATCGGTGCAAGCCAGGGCTACGTCTACATCCGCGCGGAATACCCGCTGGCGGTAGAGCGCTTGCAAATTGCAATCAATCAGGCACGTAAACTCGGCTTACTGGGTAAGAACATCCTGCAATCCGGTTTTGACTTTGATGTTGAAGTTCGCTTGGGTGCCGGGGCATTTGTCTGCGGTGAAGAAACAGCCTTGATTCATTCCTTGGAAGGCTTACGCGGTGAACCTTTCACGAAACCTCCCTTCCCTGCCGAAAGTGGCCTCTGGGAAAAACCAACCATTGTCAACAATGTTGAAACCCTCGCCAACGTACCGGCTGTTTTTCTTGACGGGTCAGAAAAATTCGGCGCTATTGGAACAAAAACATCCAAAGGCACAAAAGTATTTGCCCTGGCAGGTAAAGTGAATAACGTCGGCTTGGTCGAAGTCCCGATGGGAACGACCTTGCGAGAAATCATCTTCCACATCGGCGGCGGAATCAAAGACGGTAAGGAATTCAAAGCCGCCCAGACCGGTGGCCCCTCCGGAGGCTGTCTCCCCGCTCAATTCCTGGATACCCCAATTGATTATGAATCGCTGGCATCAGTCGGTTCAATGATGGGTTCAGGCGGTATGATCATCATGAGTGATCACGATTGTATGGTCAACCTGGCTCGCTTTTACATGGATTTTATTGTCGAAGAATCTTGCGGTCGTTGTGTCCCTTGTCGGATTGGCAATAAGCGCATGCTCGAAATTCTGACCGAAATCACCGAAGGGCGCGGCAAAATTGAAGACTTAAGAGAACTGCAAACTTTGGCAGAGACCATTATGGATACTTCACTTTGCGGTTTAGGCCAGACGGCTCCAAACCCGGTACTCAGCACCTTAAAATACTTTATGGATGAGTACGAAGCCCATATCATCGATCACAGATGCCCGGCAGGAACTTGCCAGCATTTACTCCGCTATGAAATCATCCCGGAAAAATGTATTGGCTGTACATCCTGCGCACGTGGTTGTCCGGTGAATTGTATTTCCGGTTCGGTCAAGCAAGTCCATGAAATTGACCAATCGAAATGTATTAAATGCGGTGCCTGTCTAACCCGCTGTAAATTCAACGCTGTTGTGCGAAATTAAGGAGCAAAAACATGATTAATCTAACCATTGACGGACAAGCCGTAAGCGTTCCCGAAGGAAGCACGATTCTTGAAGCAGCGCGACAATTAAATTTGGATATCCCCACGCTTTGCTACCTCAAACTCGAGCAATCCCGTTATCTCAATCAAGTGGCATCCTGCCGCGTTTGTGTTGTCGAAGTGGAAGGACGACGCAATCTTGCCCCTTCCTGTGTAACACCTGTTGCCGAAGGCATGAAGGTCGTTACTAATTCTCGCCGTGTTTTGTCTTCACGCCGTAAAAATTTGGAATTGATCATCTCAAACCACCCCTTTGAGTGCTTGATCTGCGCCAAATCTACCGACTGTGAATTACAAAAACTGGTTTGGGAATTTGGACTGAACAAACAGCGCTACCACGGCGAAAAATCCGAATTTCCGGTAGACCTAAGCAGTGGCGCATTGAAACGGGATTCCACCAAATGTATTATGTGTCGCCGTTGCGAAACAATGTGTAACAGTGTTCAGACCGTCGGTGCCCTCACAGCCTTTGGACGAGGCTTCAACACTGTGGTTTCTACAGCCGAAGCAAAACCGCTGATTGAAACCAGCTGTACCTACTGCGGTCAATGCGTCAGTGTTTGCCCCACAGCCGCCCTGACAGGCGTTGGCAACATCTACGACACCTGGTCCGCCCTGTTCAATCCTAAAAAGACAGTTATCGTTCAGGTTGCCCCTGCCGTGCGGGTGGCTATCGGTGAAGAATTTGGCATGGCTCCCGGCGAGATTGTTACCGGAAAACTGGTTGCCGGACTGCGGCGTGTTGGCTTCGATGCCATTTTCGATACGACTTTCGGCGCAGATCTGACCGTTGTTGAAGAAGGTCACGAGATTATCGAACGCCTGACCAAAAACGAGAAATTACCCATTCTGACTTCCTGTTGCCCGGGATGGATCAACTTCCTGGAATATCACTTCCCTAAATTGAATTACATGGCTTCCACCTGTAAATCACCGCAACAAATGACCGGCGCGGTTGTCAAAACCTATTATGCCCAAAAGATGGGTCTCAATCCCGAAGATATTGTCGTGGTTTCTATTATGCCTTGTATCGCCAAGAAATATGAATCCAAACTCCCCGGTGAAGAAGCCTATGGCATCCGGGATGTTGACGTAGTCCTGACAACGCGGGAACTGGCAAAGATCCTCAAGGAAAGTGGTGTCGATTTGAACCATATGCCGGAAGAAGAATTCGACAATCCCCTGGGCCAATCCACCGGTGCAGGTGTCATTTTCGGCGGAACCGGCGGTGTCTTGGAAGCCGCATTGCGCACAGTCTATGAAAAAGTAACCGGGAAAATTTTAGAGGATGTGAATTTTACCGAAGTTCGTGGTCTCATTGGTACCCGTGAGGCTTCCTTTGATCTGGACGGTCGAATTGTGCGGGTTGCAGCAGTTTCCGGCCTTGGCAATACGCGCAAAGTCCTGGAAAAGATTGAAAGCGGCGAAGAACAATATGACATCATCGAGATTATGGCATGCCCGGGCGGTTGTGTAAACGGCGGCGGACAACCCTATTCAAAAGATCGTGATGACATCGTCGAACAACGCATCCGTGCGCTGTACACCATCGACCGTGGCCAAAAAATCCGCAAATCGCACCTCAACCCTGCAGTTCAGGAACTGTATCAGGCTTATTTGGGCGAAGCAGGCAGCCACAAAGCGCACGAAATCTTGCATATAGTCCATCACGCAGAGGAAAAAGATTGCTGTAATTAACTTTCTCAACCTTGATTGGTCGTGATTGATTAGCAATTGATTAGTCTGAAGGTGGGTTTCAGTTAATTGAAACCCACCTTTTCTTTTAATCGCCCCCCGAATTTTGTGGATTTTGCGTAGGGCGTGATTGAATGGGCTTTAGGCTTCGTGATTGTTAAGCAATGTGCCCATTCAATCCGCCTTCGTTCGGGTATGATGTCCGCTTATTCATGGTTATAGGTTCGTGACGGCGGACATAGTACCCGAACGCAGTGAGTGGTATTGAAAATGGGACAACGCATAAAGATATCAAAGTTAGAACATTTTCAATCCCGCCCTACGCAAGGTATCGAGAGAGATTTTTTCCTATTTTCTGATTCCCTGCTCCCCGCTCCCCGATTTCCCGCTCCCCGTTTTCCGTTTTCCCCTCCCCTCTTTTCCTGAAAATGAGTAAAATTAACAAAAACCACAGAAAGCATCTCGAATGCAGACTAAGAAAATCTTATTTCCCACAATCATAATCATCAGCCTGGCATTAACTGCCTGTAATGTAGCCCCAACCCTTGCTCCTCCGCCGAAAACGCCTGAAGCTCAGGCAACCGCAAGCCCCACAGCCACCGAGACCGCCCAGCCAACCGAAAGCCCCGAAGCACCGCTCTATGTCTACCGGGCAAACCCGGATTTACCCGCTGAGCTGCAAGAGCAAATCAGCCAGGCAAATCTGCCAACAAGCGAAGGTCAAGCCAACGAAATCGCTTTCAGCTTCGAATTCAGTCCTGAAACCCCAATTGGGAATTGGGTATATGCATTGGTTGCCCCCTTCCCTACCATCACTGATGAAGTCGGCCAATCCTGGCTGGAAGACCTTTGGCGAGGCGAACCGCAAGACCAAATTCAAAGCCTGCTCATCAGCCCCGAAAGCCTGCCGGCCCTCACATCCCTGCTCGGCGAACCGAGCGAAAACCTTCAAATCATCGAAAGCGACCAACTGCTCGAAACTGCCTGGACAAGCCAAAACACCTGGGCAATTATCCCCTTTGAAGAAATTCAACCGCGTTGGAAAGTGATCAGTATCGACGGACAATCCCCCATCCGCAAAGATTTCGACAAAGAAAAATACCTTCTCAATGCGATACTCTCTGTCACAAGCGAAACAGAACCAAACCTGCCGGAAAGCCTGGAAAACCTGCATTTCAGCAATCTCGACAGCTCCAAAATCACAACCGTCATGCTGACCGGTGTAACCGCCCTTGTACGTGGCACCGCCGTCGGCATGGACCAGCGTGGCGTCCTGACCCCTGCCGAATATCTCGCCCCCATTATGCAAGACGCCGATATCCTCCACATCAGCAACGAGGTGCCCTTTGCCGAAGAATGCCCCCCGCATTGGAATGGAGATTATCTTTATTTCTGCTCAGACAAGAGTTATATGGAACTTCTCACTTACATCGGTACAGATGTGGTGGAATTATCGGGCGACCATTTTCAGGATTATGGCGAAGAAGCCATGCTCTACACTCTCGACCTTTACGAGCAGAATAAGATCCCCTACTATGGCGGAGGCAAGGACATTTTTGATGCCCGCAAACCGGTAAAACTGGAAGTCAACGGCAACAAATTTGCCTTCATCGGCTGTAACGCCAAAGACCCCAGCTTCGCTCATGCTTCCGAAAATTCAACCGGCGCTTATCATTGCGATATGGATTATATGGCGCAAACCACGCGCGAACTGGTCAGCGAGGGCTATTTGGTCATCGCTACCTTCCAACACGAAGAGGTCTACACCTGGGCACCGGTCTATGCCATCGAGCGCGATTTCCAAATCATGGCTGATGCCGGGGCAATTATCGCCAGCGGCAGCCAGTCGCACGTCCCCCATTTTGCAGAATTTTGGAAAGACAGCTTCTTTCATTACGGTTTGGGCAACACTTTTTTTGACCAATTCGGAATTGCCCACAACACTGATATCGGCTTCCTCGACCGGCATGTCTTTTACGAAGGACGCTATTTAGGCGTCGAGCTCTTTCCCATCAAATTCCTCGATAAAGTTCAGGCACGTTTAATGACATCAGAAGAACGCGCCAAAACCTTCCAAGCGATGTTCGACACCAGCCGGATGTGGTGGAAAGACGAAAACAACGAAAAAGTCACGCCCTTTTCGCAATAAGCCAAAATCAGCCTTCGATTTCCGCTAAAAACAAGGGGGCTAACTGATATAATTATTGAACGAGGCAGCCTGTCAAAGTCTGTCCCCTGGAGGTTTTATTTATGGAAATTACTTGGTATGGAAATTCTTGCTTTCGGATTACCGAACGCAATTTTGCGACTGTCGTTACTGACCCATTCGACGCTGGCTTTGCCGGCTATAACCCGCTTAAACTCAAAGCCGAAATTGTAACCGTCAGCTCCAACGATTTGGCACACAATAACGTCGGCTCAGTAAAACCGCAACCCTTCCTGATCGAAGGCCCCGGCGAATATGACCGCGGCAGCGTTTTTATCACCGGAATCCAAACCACGCCCTTCAAGCCCGAAAAAAACGAGCTTCGCAACACGATTTACGTTTTCGATTATGGACAAATCACTGTTTTGCACCTCGGACAAATTAACATCGTCCCGAGCCAGACCATGATTGAAGAACTGGGCAACATCAACATCGCCCTCGTTCCCGTTGGTGGCGGTGGTGGCCTGAACGCTTCGAAAGCAGCCGAGGTAATCAGCATGCTCGAACCGAACATCGTTATTCCCATGCACTATGAAACGCCCCATTCCAAACTCGAACTCGACCCCCTGAGCAAATTCCTCAAAGAAATGGGGTTAACCGAATTGGAAACCATGGAAAGCTTCAAAATCCCACCGTCCGGAGGTTTTAGCGAAGAAGGCACCCAGGTGATTGCCCTGGACCCTAAACTTTCAGCTCTCTAAGATCATGGTAAAGCTCATTATGACCTGGAACATAAAACCGGGCAAGGAACAAGAATATTTCTCATACATTTTGCATGAGTATCTGCCCCAATTGAATCAACTGGGTTTCGATGTTAGCGAGGCTTGGCTTACCGCTCATGGCGACCACCCTCAAATTCTGCTTGCTGCGGTTATGGGCTCCTGGACCTTGGCAGAGCAAGCCATCCGCAACGAAAAATTCCATCGAATCAACGAGGAATTGCTCGATTACGTTGATGATTTGGACTATAAACTTGCCCCGAACAAAGGCGGCTTCCAGTTTTAGATGCCCATCCCTCAAAAACTTTTAGAATGGTATGACCAAAACGCCAGGGTGCTCCCCTGGCGTTCTTTTCCATCGCCCTATCGGGTTTGGGTTTCGGAAATCATGCTCCAGCAAACGCGCGTTGACACCGTTCTGCCTTATTTTGAACGCTTTATCGCCCGCTTTCCGGACATTCAAAGCCTCGCCCAGGCAGAGCAAGACGAGGTCTTCAGGCTCTGGGAAGGCTTGGGCTACTATAGCCGTGCCCGCAACTTGCACAAAACTGCAAAAGTGCTCATGAATGAACACGATGCTGTTTTTCCTTCCACCTTAAAAGAGTTGGAGAGCCTGCCCGGGCTTGGCAAATACACCGCCGCAGCAATTGCTTCGATTGCTTTCAATCAGCCGGTTGCCGCTGTCGATGGCAACATCAAACGAATTTATGCCCGTTTGCTAAACTATCACGGAATCTACGGCTCACCAATCTTCGAAAAAACAATTGCTCAATTTGCGCAAGAAATTCTGCCCCCGGACCGACCGGGCGATTTCACCCAAGCTTTGATGGACCTCGGCTCCGCAATTTGCACTCCCCGGCAGCCAAACTGCCCTGAATGTCCGCTCAGGTCTGAATGTCTTTCCTTTCAAAACGGAACGCAAGACCAATTACCTGTAAAAGCGAAAAAAGCTCCCATCCCCCACTATGATGTCTGTGTTGCCATCATCGAAGAAAACGGGAAAATTCTGCTCAAAAAACGCCCCGAAAAGGGCTTGCTCGCCGGGCTTTGGGAATATCCGGGTGGCAAAGTTGAAAGCAGCGATGAAAGTCTTGAAGCTGCTCTTAAGCGGGAAATCAAAGAAAATACCGGCTTAGTCATCCGGCTTGAGGACAAAATGGGCACTTATAAACACGCCTATACCCACTTCAAAATCAGCGTGCATGCCTGGAATGTGAATATCATTAAATATGCCGAAATCCAACTGCCACCAGAATTCAGTTGGATTTCAATCAAAGACCTCGCCGCCTGTCCAATGGGCAAAGTTGCCAGAAGAATTAGCAATCAAATTAATTCAGAGCTCATTCAAGCAAAAAATCAATAATGTTTTGATGCCGGATGCCATTGCGACTTCGTTCAAATTTATCCAGGCTTAAGACCATTTTTGGATAATTGTCGTTAATTTTCTCTAAAGGAGAAAACTCCCGCTCAATCGTCCGTTCTTCCGCCAGCAGATATGCCACCTGTAGATACAGCCGCTCTCCAGCCTTTGTATACGGTTATATCGAAAACTATTGCCATTTTTAGGCTTAGTATGCGGTTATACCGAAAACTATTAGCTCGGATTAAGTCCCATATTGCCGATCGCCGGCATCGCCCAAACCCGGCATAATATAACCGTGTTCATTCAAGCCTTCGTCAATCGCCGCAATGTGAATCGGCACGTCAGGATGCGCCTCATGCAAGCGTTTAATCCCTTCAGGAGCGGCCAAAATGCCGAGATATTTGATTTTCTTGACGCCCCATTGTTTCAGGATGTCCACGGTCGCCACAGCCGAACCGCCGGTCGCCAGCATGGGGTCCAAAACAATACAAACCGAAACGGTCGGCTCCACCGGTAAGCGATTATAGTAGCTGACCGGTTTTAACGTTCTTTCGTCGCGATACAAACCGATATGCCAAACCTCTGATCCCGGCATCAGTTCCCAAATCCCCTCAACCATGCCCAAACCGGCTCGCAAAACTGGCACCAAGCCAATTCTTTCAGCCAAAGAAGTGCCTTTGGCCATCTCCAAAGGTGTTTGCACCTCTGTTTCACTAACCGCTAAATCGAGGGTCGCTTCATAAGCTAAAAGCGCCGAAATTTCCCGAATCAATTCCCGGAATTTCTTCGGTTCGGTTTTCACGTTACGCAAAAGCGTAATTTTTGTGCCCACCAATGGATGGGGGGATGGAAATACATTATTCATTTCGTTTCTTCCTCCGCCAGGATTTTATTATTTCAATCAATGAATAAGCCCAAAGAATCAAAATCAGACTTAATACCAAATTAAATGTTGAGGTTTTCACCCCCAACCAGGCAACTGCCGCTACAGCAGCTAAAATAAAAGCCACAAGGTGGCTAATTTTCCCCGCAAGGCTGATCGTTTTTATAAACTTAAGCGCTTTCGCATCCAAGAAGCCCAACAATATCAAACTTCCGTCCAAAACAAAAGCAAGAGCCAGGAACCAAAGCCAAAACTCATTGGCTCCCACAGTCATCACACCAATATAACCGACCAGAAAAAGTGCATAAGCTGAAATAAACAAAATCATTGCCATTTACTCAAACTCTTCCATCGCCCTTTCTTTTCGATTCCATTTGTTCGTGCGAATCACCGGGATCAGCGCCAGACCCACCAGTAAGAGGAAAATCAGCACCGGAAAAGCCAGACCACTCAAGACCCAGACACCACTTAGGACAAGAACAAGCCCCGCCAGCAAGAAAAACAAGGGAATCGACATCAAGCCCAGTGTCCACTTCTTTGCCTTTTCCATCGACGCCAATCGCCGGCCATAAACTTTGCCGCTCTGCCCGTTGATAACAAGCGTTTGAAGCTTCCCCTGTTCGTCCTGATATCTCGTGCTCACCAGCGGCATCAGCATTTGCGTCCAATTCAAATTGAGATAATCACCATTGAATTGCACATTTTGATGATGTTGAGCGGCTGCAGCGCGAATAATATCTTTTTCTGCCAAGCGAGTTAATCTGCTCTTGGCGACATCCAGCAATTCCTGCGGCTCAATTTCGGGCAATTGCAGGCCGTTGCTTGCCAGCATATCGTTTTGATATGCCACAGACTCGTTCATTTCGTAAGTCCCAATTTGCTCAAAGCGTTTTTGCTGATTACGCAAAGCCGCCACTGCGACGTTATCATAATGCCTGTCCAAATAGCCCAAGCGTGGTTCAAAGTTGGTTTGCGTCCGCAAGCTTTCTTTACTCTGCCAGCCCTGCTGACCAAAACGCTCTTTGGCAGTTTTTACCTGATAATCAAAACCGAGCGTCGCCGTCCACTCCCCCTTCAAATCGGCATCCACCAACCAAAGCGGCCAATAGACAACTCTGGCACGGCTCATCAGCTTTTCAACGCTTAAATCCGCTTCCGGATAAGGCGTTTTTGCCAAAAAATCGCTAAAAATTTTTTGCAAATCAGCACTTTTTAGCCGAAGTGGGATAATCGCTTCGGGTGCTTCTTTTCGAACATAACCGGTTTGACTGGTCAATTCTGCTCTGTGGCAAAGGGGACAAAGCGAATTTTCAGCTTGCGTCGGGAGCAAAAAAAGCCGCTTGCAGTGCGAACAGCTCGCAACAGCAGAACCTGTCATCCAGCTTACTTCTGCGGTCAATTTTTCTTCGGGAATCGCGTTTGGCGGCATTTCGCTCATAGGTTCTCCCATTTTGAGGCTTTATTGTAGGTTGAAACCGCATTAACAATCCCAATAAT
>JAGOIM010000121.1 GCA_017995665.1 Anaerolineaceae bacterium
AAACGAACCAAAGCGGTTTGAAAGCGGTCGGGATAAGCTATTCGATTGGAAGACCCATTCGAGTGGCTTTGGTTGGATTGTCCGAAAAATATTCGCTCGTAGCCTTGCGCAAGCTGAGCCGTTTCTATAATACCGAAATTGTTCTGGAAATCAGCTTGCAAAATGAACCAAATGTTTCTGTTCAACTCGATAAAATCACAAATACTCCCTTTGATTTACTAATTCTTGCCGGTGGTGTGGATGGCGGTCCCGAAAAAGCTCTGCGGGCGATGATTGGTAATTTACGCCTCCTGGTGCAATTGCGAGGCGAAGCAAACCGCCCTCAAATTGTCTATTTGGGCAATCAAGCCCTGGCAGATTATGCCAAAATGGAAATTGAAGCTGGGGATGATTTGCACATCGGTGGCAACATTCAGCCGGACAGCGGTTTGGAAGACCTCAGCTTTGCGGCGAAAGCAATTCGCTCGGCAATTAACCGCTTGCGCTTGAAAGAATTTCCGGAACTTGGAATCTATCAGAACAATCCAAGAATCGAGCTGATGCCGGCAGAATTTGGCAGAGCCAGAATTGGGCAATGGCTGGAGCAGATCCAGGGTAATGGAAAAGGAATTCTGCAAATTCAGCTTGAAGCAGATTTCGGGCAGCTGATTGCCATTCAAAACGGCAAACGCATGGGAGTTTGGCAAAACTTTGAAGTGGATGAGGCCATGGTGGAAGCTGTTTTGGCTCAAACAGATCAGCAGGTCAGTCGCGAAAGCGTGGCTTCCATTCTTTATAACCGCTTTTTACATCCGGATTTTGTGCCGACAAGCGTTGAAGAAATGAGCATTGAAATGACATGTTTGAGCCTTCGGATTCAAAACCTGCTGAAAGAACTTTCGAAGCTTCATCCCGAATTTCGTTTCGAACAAAAACGCGGTTTGCTGGCTGATTTTGAACCAATTTTAATCAGTGGCAGCGAATTAGAACGAATGCCGACAGCCCGGCAAGCTTTTATTGTCGCTCTGAATGGGTTCCTGCCACACGGCATCACCACAATTGTCGCCGATGACCATCGTTTGATTGCTTCCTTAGGCGCTTTGGCAAATTTTGACCCGTTGCTGGTAAGCCAAATTATCGACAGCGATCTTTTCACTGCATTGGCTACGGTAGTAACGGTTGAGAGCCCATTAGCGGAGGGTGAACGGGTTTTGCAGCTCGAAATTGACGAAGGACCGGAAGATATCCGGGAGCAATATGAGGTCGCTCAGGCAGAATTGAAGCAATTTGAAAACATTCCCGACCATGGTTTACGGGTCTATCTGGCTCCGGAAGCAAACAGTGATGTCGGGATGGGTTTGCGCGGTTTGGGTGGCTGGCTAAACGGAGACGAAAGCGTTTTGGGTCTGATTGTGGATGCGAGGGGAAGACCTATTGTCCTGCCGGTTGAAAAAAGCAACCAGGAGACTTGTAATGACTGGGTTTGGAAGTTCGGAGCATGATGAAAAACGCAATTGTCCAAAAAGATTTTCTCCTCGAACTTAGCGTTGAATTGCCCTTTCCGGGGATTGTCAAGGTGAATCCGGGGCAAAGCCTCAGAGCGGGAGAACTTCTCGCCGAAGCTGTTCTTCCGGCAAAGTTTCAGGTTTTTGATGTGCTCAATCAATTTCGGATGGATGAAAAAGAATTTGAAAGCAACCTGAAACGCTTAGCCGGGGAAGAAGTTCAAAAGGGTGATGTAATCGTTAAAAAACCGGGCTTGATTTCCCGCATTTTTCGAGCACCCGAAGCCGGCAAGCTTGTGGCAATTCGAGATGGACGGATTACGCTGGCGATGGGAGAAAGAACCATTCAAGCAGTCAGCCCGATTGACGGAGTTATCGGTGAGATTATTCCTGCTTTGGGCGCAACTATCGTTTCGCATGGGCTTGGCATAGAAGCAGCCTGGGGAAACGGGAAGACAGCAAGCGGAAATTTCGTCATGCTTGACCAAGTGGATAAATCGGCTCAAGATGTGGAGAATAAGATCGTCTTCCTCAATAAAACAGCCACAATCAAAGAAATTAAAAAATTGCAAAAGGCAGCCGCACTTGGAATTCTTGTCAGTTCATTGGATGCAAGCCAGGCTTTAGGCGATGAGCAATTTGATTTGCCTGTGGCGAGTTTGCTCGGCTTTGGCAGGGCGGTTTTGGACGATTTCACCCGTTCCAAACTTGAAGAACTGACGGGCGCTGAAGTTTATCTGATTGCCCGAAAAGCCGACCCATTTGCAGGAATAAGACCGCTTCTTTTCTCGCCAACTGAAGACAGCCAAATCGCAGCACTATTTTCTGAACCGGAACCTAAATTGCCCGGACGTTCGGTGCGTCTTCTGGGCTTGCCACATTTTGGCAAAAGTGGAACTATTCTTGAAGCATCCGATAAACCGGAGAAACTGGCAAGCTGTATGGAAGCGGCTTTAGCAACTATCGAAACAAGCGAAGGGGAAATTCTTCGTTTACCCTTAGAAAATTTGGAATTCCTTAGCGATTAGGGTTCAACTTCCACTAAAAAACGCGCGCCAACCCAACCTTCTTTCCCGTCAGGGGCAATAACCCGTTCCCAATCCATCCCATCGGCATTGGCTTGTTCATCGAGTAAAGTAACCCGCTGTCCATTATTAATGTAAGTAACAATCACGGCTGAAGTTGAAGGGGCTTCGCGCACAACCACACCACTTTCCGAGTTGACTGTGGCTTGTCTGATAATCGGTTCCACTGTTTCGGTCGGTTTAGCCTGGGCTGTCGGGCTTGGTTTTGCCGGTAAGGTAGGCATCGAAGTGGCTGTTGCCGGGGCTGGTGTTGGGCTTGGAAGCGTCTCTTCAGGCATGATGAGGGCAGCCTTCTCTCCCTCCGGTTCGGGGAGCATTGCTAAAATTTGGTTGTCATAGTTTTCAACAAGACCAAAAACAGCCAGCATGAAAATGACGGCAAAAATAATCCAACCCAAACTGGCTTTCGGAGAAAAGCCTTCAATCCAAACGACAATACTCATCACGAACAAACTCACAAAAAACCTTGCCGAGCTTAAGCTGAGCATCTGAAGTGCCAGGCTTTGCTCACCTGTGGCATAAAAGAAACCTGCCAGGCAAATTGGAATAAAAATTAAGTAAACAAAAACCGCCGAGGGGAGAACGACATAACCGTTTGAGCGATAAAGGAAGAGATAAGCACTGAATATTGCCGTGACAGCTAAGACCAGCCATTCAATCCAGCCATTACTCAAGACGAAAAAGCTCTTGAGCCCTTCGATCGAAATTGCATTTTGATTAATTAGAGAAATAAGATAACCCAGGCCAAAAAATGCCAAAATTGCAACAACCAGGAAAAGCAAAGAGCGTCCAAAATGCCTTCCGCTTGGTTTGAGCGTTGCGATAACAATTCCAATCATAGGGCTGAACAATGGAGCAACCACCGCTGCAAGCAAAACTAAAAGCGGTAAATCGGCAATCAAACCCACTGCCAACAGAACAAGACTGATTAAAAGCTGCCAGATGAAAGCAGCATTAAGCTGATTGCGTCGGAAGAGATCGTCAATAAAATCTGAAAGGCGTTTCGGATTTGCCGTGCGCAAGGCTTCTCTGACCTGGCGTGGCTGGTTTTGCGGGGCTCTGTGGAAGCCGTCGGGTTGGCATTCGGTAGTTGGTATGCTCATAAGGTTTTTTGTTTTGCTCCTGTGGTCTCAGGCTTATAGTTGCAAAATTTGTGCCTGGAATATGAAACAGGGAGCGGAGATAAAGCTCAGATGCGCTACACAGAAAATCGCCGGTGTCGCGGCTTAAGATAAAATAAGCCTATGAATAAAACGAAACGCTCGCTCATCCTTATCTTTTTTGCTCTGGCATTAATTCTCGCTGCATGTAATTCAAATCAAATCGCAGAAGAAACTCCTGTAATTGATGTTCTTCCTACTGAGTTTGCCCCTGAAGAAACGGAGCCGATTCTCGAAGACCCGACCGCAACTCCTGTTCCGGTGAACCTGGTGAGTGCAGATATTGTCTTTTTGCCCGGCGCTGCCTCCCCGCACAATGCCGCCCTCTCTGAGCGAATTCGCAATTTTGCCCAGTCAAACGGATGGACTTTTGAAGAGCAAGAAAACCTGACCGTTGAGCAAATCACCCCTTCGGTGAAGGTCTTGCTAACAACCGCCGAAGCAGGGCAGATTGAGACTTTCGCCCAGGGATTAACCAGTTTGCCGATTGTCGCGGTAGATGTGAGCGGCTTGAACCCCTCCTTGCCCAATCTGCATGCCGTTACAACAGAAGGTGGAACGCCCGAGCAACGCGCTTTTTTGGCCGGTTATGCCCTGGCGCTTAATACAGAAGACTATCGTGTTGGAGCTGTCACCCTGAATGAGGATGATTTGGGCAACCGAACGCGCGACTCCTTCATTACCGGTGTGCGTTATCATTGTGGTTTGTGCAGTGCCCGCTACATGCCGGTTAACTACTATCCCTTCACTGCCCAGGTTTCAAACCCAGCCGATCCGGCCAATTGGCAAACTGCTGTGGATTCACTTTTAGAGCTGGCAGTAAACTCAATTTATGTCCAACCTGAAATTTCCTCACTGGATCTGATGACCTATTTGAGCAGCAAAAATATTGCTGTGATTGGTGTTGAGGGGCAAGCCGGTTTGGAAGGTGCAAACCGCCTGATGGGCGTTTTTGGGAGCGACATTTATTTGAGTGCCGAAAATGCGGTCAGCAAAATTTTGAATGGGGAAGACTTGGGAAACAGCACCGGCAGTTTGGAGCTGAAACAAGTCAATCCTGATTTTATCTCCGCCGGCCGAC
>JAGOIM010000122.1 GCA_017995665.1 Anaerolineaceae bacterium
TCCCATTCCATCCTGAAGCGATCGGCTTTTAGCCAGAAATCTCGTTTTTCCCAAGCAGTGGCACTCTGATCGACTGATTCTGCAATTTTTTCCAAAGCCAAAACGACAAAAGCTGCCATATCAAGGCTTTCTTTATCCGGCTCCCCTTTTTGCATGAGTGTGCGAATGGCAAGCACGATTGATTTTGCCAGCCGATTTCTTAGTGTAGTACCACTTTCTGTTGTTTTGATAGTCATAATAAGTCCTTTTCAAAGATAATCGCGATATTATAGCCTAAACTCCCCCATCCTTCTACATTCTAATCTTTCAATTTGTTAGTGAAGCAATTCACAATTTGCCCGATTTTACCCTTCCCAAATTTAAAACTATACGCTATAATTTGCACTAATAAGCTATCAATAAAATTGAATACGATTAATAGAGGCGCGTCGGATTGCGTAGAAACTTTATTTTTTATCCCAGGACTGGGTGAAGAATCGAATTATCCGTCGCCGAAGGACTGAAGAAGGGTCCTCTTCCAGGTCTTGGTGAGCCGCAACAATTCCGGCCACTGTCGTGCTTTAGCATGGAGCGCTATGTGTTTCTTTTACACATGGCGCTTTTTAATTCGAAAAGGAGAGAAAATGAACGAAGTTATTATTAGATTGAGAATGGGAGCTGAAGACGCTCACTACGGTGGCGGTTTGGTTGACGGAGCTCATATGACCAAGCTCTTTGGCGATGTTGCCACTGAATTGTTGATTCGCCGCGATGGCGACGAAGGTCTGTTCCGAGCTTATGACAATTTCGAGTTTTTGGCTCCGGTTTATGCCGGTGATTTTATTGAAGCCAAAGGCTGGATTACCAGCGAAGGAAACACATCACGCAAAATGGCTTTTGAAGCCTGGAAAGTGATATCCCCCCGCCCCGACATCAGTGATTCTGCTGCGGAAGTTTTGGCTGAACCAGTTTTGGTAGCCCGTGCAACCGGCACCTGCATCACCCCAAAAGATAAACAACGTCTGGGATAATTCCAGATTTTTAGAAAAAAGGAGTAATGACTTGGCAAATAAAATTATCATCACAGCTGCAATTAGCGGCGCAGAAGTTACCCAGGAGATGAATCCTGCGGTTCCTTATACTATCGAAGACTTTGTTCGCGAAGCAAAATCCGCCTATGAAGCCGGCGCAGCAATTGTTCACCTGCATGCTCGCTGGGATAATGGCATTTCCACGCAAGATAAAGAGCGCTTTAAGCTCATTATTGATGCAATTCAATCCTCTTGTCCGGATGCAATCATCCAGCCAACCACCGGTGGTGCAACCGGTATGAGCGCAGAAGAACGCTTGCAACCAACCGAGCTTAATCCCGAAATGGCGAGCCTCGACTGCGGCACAATGAATTTTGGCGGCGATGAAATCTTCATCAACACCGAAAACATGATTATCGAATTTGCCGAACGCATGTATAGCCGCGGGATTAAACCTGAACTCGAATGCTTCGATAAATCTCACGTCGATATGGCTCTTCGTTTGCACAAAAAAGGTTACATCAAATCTCCTATGCACTTCAACTTTGTTCTGGGCGTCAACGGTGGCGCAACCGGCACTCCCCGCGACTTGCTCTTCTTGCGCGAGTCTATCCCTGCTGATGCCACTTTCACTGTAACCGGTGTTGGCCGCACACAACTCGATTTGAATGTAATGGCTATGTTGCTTGGTGGCCACGTTCGTGTTGGTTTTGAAGACAATGTTAAATACAATCGTGAGCGCGTCGCTGTATCTAATGGCGAATTGGTTGCACGAATTGTTCGAATTGCAAAAGAACTGAATCTCGAAATCGCAACTCCGGCAGAAGCTCGTGAAATTCTCGGCTTGCCGGGTCGTAATTAATCAAACTTTATAATTTGGAGGACTTTTAATATGGCAATGGGTAATAAATATGGAGCGCATCGCGTGATTGAACCGAAGGGTTTGCTTCCGCAAGCTGCTCAAAAAATCGACAATACAATGGAAATCTTTGACAACGAGATTCTCATTGACGTTTCTGCTCTCAATGTTGATTCTGCCAGTTTCAGACAACTCTGGGAAGCATCCGAAGCAGACGAAGCACGCCTTCGTGAAATGATTCTCGGCATCGTCGGCAGCCGTGGAAAAATGCAGAACCCGGTAACCGGTTCAGGCGGTATGCTGATGGGCACCGTTGCCAAAATCGGACCTGCCCTGCAAGATCGCAAAGACATCAAAGTTGGCGACAGAATCGCTTCTTTGGTCTCGCTTTCCACTACCCCGCTCAAAATCGAAGAGATTTTGGCTGTTCATCCTGATATCGATCGGGTTGATGTAAAAGCTCAGGCAATCCTCTTTGAAAGCGCTATCTATGCGAAATTACCCGAAGATATGCCGGAAGCACTCGCATTAGCAGCCCTCGATGTTGCCGGTGCACCTGCCCAAACCGCTAATATCGTTCGCCCCGGTGATTCCGTTCTCATTCTCGGAGCTGGTGGTAAAAGCGGAATGCTCTGCGGTTATGAAGCGATGAAACGTGTCGGTCCGACCGGTAACGTTGTCGGTATGAGCCGCAGCGATCGCCCTGAACGCACACTTTTGGACAATAATTTCGTTCATAAATTCTTCGTGGCCGACGCTAATAATCCGATGGATGTTTTGGATAAAGCTTTGGCTGCCAATGACGGTAAAGAATATGATGTCGCCATCAATGTCGTCAATGTTGAAGGCTCTGAAATGTCTACAATTTTGCCCGTTCGCGATGGTGGCTTGGTCTATTTCTTCAGTATGGCAACCAGCTTTACACGCGCTGCCCTTGGTGCTGAAGGCGTTGGAAAAGATGTCACCATGATTATCGGCAATGGCTATACTAAAAACCATGCCGCAATCACCCTCCACGAGTTGCGCGAATCCGCTGCTCTGCGCGAGATTTTTGAAAAGAATTACATTTAATCAATTAGTCAAGACCTGCTGCGCTGATTCAGTCGTAGCAGGTCTCTTTTAACCAGAGGAGTAATGCGATGAAAGCTGAAGATAAATATATTAATAAAACAGCGCAGGCTCGAAGGCAAAAACTTTTCGCCGATGTGCCGGATGCTAAATGGAATGACTGGCATTGGCAGGTGCAGAATCGAATCACTAATCTCGAAACGCTTAAAAAATACTTGCCTTTAACTGCCGAAGAAGAAACAGGGGTCACTGAAGCTTTGCAGAACTTCCGCATGGCCATTACCCCCTACTACTTAACTTTAATTGACCCGAACGATCCGAACGATCCGGTGCGCAAGCAAGCTGTGCCACAGGGTGCCGAAGCTTATCGCAGCCCCGAAGATTTGGAAGATCCCCTACATGAAGACACCGACTCCCCTGTTCCCGGTTTGACTCACCGCTATCCGGATCGCGTGCTCTTTTTGATTACCGATCAATGCGCAATGTATTGCCGGCACTGTACTCGTCGCCGCATCGCCGGGCAACAGGATGGCTCTCGAACACTCAAGCAAATTGATGCTTGTATTGAATACATTCGTAACACCCCCTCAGTTCGGGATGTTTTGCTTTCCGGCGGTGATGCGCTCCTGATGGGCGATGACCGCTTGGAATACATCCTTTCCAAACTGCGCGAAATTGATCACGTTGAAATTATTCGCTTGGGAACTCGGACACCGGTTGTCTTGCCACAACGCATCACGCCCGAATTTTGCGAAATGATTCGCAAATATCATCCGGTATGGGTCAATACTCACTTTAATCATGCCAATGAATTTACGCCTGATTCTCAGTTGGCTTGTGCCCGTTTGGCTGATGCAGGCGTTCAACTTGGCAATCAATCAGTATTGCTCCGGGGAGTTAACGATTGCGTCCATGTGATGCGCAAATTGGTCAATGGTTTGGCTTATTTACGCGTTCGCCCCTATTACATTTACCAATGTGACCTTTCCCTCGGTCTAACTCATTTCCGCACCTCGGTTTCCAAGGGTATCGAAATCATCGAAGGACTTCGCGGTCATACATCCGGTTTCTGCGTTCCCACTTTCGTTGTCGATGCACCCGGTGGCGGCGGTAAGATTCCGGTAATGCCTGATTATATGATTTCGCAAAGCCCTAATCACGTTGTTTTGCGTAATTTTGAAGGCGTTATCACAACTTATACCGAACCGGATAATTACAAAGAGGAATGCCATTGCCCGGTTTGTAGAGGCGAAGAAAAAGTTGAGATGATTGGTGTTGCCAGCCTTTTGGAAGGTCAGCAAATGACTTTGGAACCAAAGGGTTTGCTTCGTAATCACCGCAGCCACAAGGAATAAGCGGGGCTGAATGGACCGATTGGCATCAGTTGCGGTTGAGAATTTGCTCGATATTATTAAGCTGGATGATTTACAATCTTTGGCTTTAATTGGGCTGTCTAAAAATGCGGGTAAAACGACATGTTTGAATCACATCATCGCTACCTGGCTTGCTACAGGACAAAAGCGTCCGCTTGCATTAACCTCAATTGGCCGCGACGGCGAAAGTGAAGATATCGTCAACGGTCGTGAAAAACCGCGAATTTATATCCCGCAAGGCACCTTAATTGCTACTGCTGAAGGAGCGCTGAACAGAAAAGACGCGCTCCTCGATATTTTGGATTTTTCTAAAGTTAGGACTGCTTTTGGCGAAGTTGTCATTTGCCGTGCTATGAGTGATGGCTATGTTGAATTAGCCGGGCCGAGCGCTTCGGAAGAAGTTGCAACCATTGCCAAACTATTTAGAAAACATGCTCCGGATTGTCTTTTCATCATTGACGGGGCTCTTTCACGGAAATCTCAAGCCGG
>JAGOIM010000123.1:0-2797 GCA_017995665.1 Anaerolineaceae bacterium
CCATTGAGGGCGAAGGGTTTCTCAACTAAAACGTGTTTGCCGGCCTGCAAAGCTTTGATTGTCCAGTCTTTGTGTTCACTATTCGGCAGAGGAATATAAACAGCCTGGAGGCTTGAGTCGGCAATCAACTCATCATAGCTGCCATAAGCGACCGGAATTTTAGCCTTGTCGGCAAACTGCCTGCCACGAGCCAAATCTCGGCTGGCAATTGCCAGTACATGATTATTTTTATTTGCTCTGATAGCCGGAAGAGCTGTTTCAGCAATCCGGGCAGTTCCCAAAATACCCCAATTCATTTCAGGCCTTCTAAATAAATTGTCGAAACCCGTCTTTAATGATAACATATCCATAATAGCTCACATTCTAAAAAAATTTAATACATATAGCGATTTTGTTTCACAATTTATTATATAGCCAGCCAGGCTTCACGTGGCACAATTGTAAAAGGAGAATAAATGACCTCTCAAGAAGTAATGACCAAAATTAAGCAGATGACAGAAGAAAAAAGGGATGACATCATCCGTTTTATGCGAGAGATCTGCGCCATTCCAAGCATGGAATCCCAAATCGGACCGGTTGGTGAAAGAATCGCCGAAGAAATGCGTAAATTAGGCTTCGATGAAGTCCGTTTTGATAAAATGGGCAACATTCTGGGCAGAATTGGCAACGGACCCCGCAGTATCGTTTTCGATTCCCATATCGATACCGTTGGAATTGGTGACCCCCATGAATGGCAATGGGACCCCTTTGTAGGCAAAATTGAGGACGGTGTCCTCTACGCCCGCGGTGCCTGTGACGAAAAAGGCTCTACACCCGGTATGATCTATGGCATGGCTTTTGCCCGCGACCTCGGTTTGCTGGATGGCTGGACAGCCTGGTATTTCGGCAACATGGAAGAATGGTGTGACGGTATCGCCCCCAACACTTTCGTTGAAGTTGACCCCGGCGTTCGCCCCGACTTTGTTGTAATCGGTGAACCGACCAAAATGCAAGTTTATCGCGGACACAAGGGCCGTATTGAATTGAAAGTTACCGCCAAGGGTGTCTCTGCTCATGCCGCCAGCAACCATGTTGGCATCAACGCCATCTATTTGCTCCTGCCCGTTATCGAAGGCATTCGCGACCTCGAACCTTCATTGGGCGACGACCCCTTCCTTGGACATGGCAAAATCACCGTTTCCGATATGACCGTCAAAACCCCCAGCCTCAATGCTGTCCCCGACGAAGCCGTCATCTATATTGACCGCCGAATGACCTTTGGCGAAAGCAAAGAAGATGCCATCGCTCAAATTGAAGCCCTGATTCCCGAAGAAAGCAAAGCCCGCGTCAAAGTTGAAGCTTTGTTCTATGACGAACCTTCTTACACCGGTTTTGTCTTCCCGGTTGATAAATACTTCCCCGCCTGGGCATTGGACGAAAAACACGGTTTGGTGCAAGCCGGTTTGCAAGCTCGCGAAATGATCGGTCTCGAACCTCTGCCTGCCAGCAAATGGTCTTTCAGCACCAATGGTATTTATTGGGCCGGTAAAGCCAACATCCCTTCGATTGGCTTTGGTCCTGGCGACGAAGTAACCGCCCACACAGTCAACGACAGCGTCAGCTTGGATGACATGGTCAAAGCAACCGAGTTCTACGCCATCCTCCCGAGCCTGATTCCTTAGACTCAATTTTGTAAATCTTAAAATGGCGGTCAAATGGCCGCCATTTTTTGTTTTAATAAAAATAACTCTCGATGGAAATAGATGAATTTTTCATTTTTGCCGAAAAGAAGCTTTTCAAAGAGGAAAAAATTAGTGTACGGCTGGGTTTCAACCCAGCCCAACATTCATCTAAAACTGCTGGTCGGGAGGGGTTAAAACCCCTCCGTACGGGGTTCTGTCCTTTTCATATTATGCAATCGAAGTGTTTCTGCTTCCCGTTACCCGCTCCCCGCTTCCCACCCCATATAATGGTAAAATCCTTTCAATGAAGAGAAGCAGTTATAGTCGGAAGAAAAAGAATGGGCTCGGTCGCGGGATTCTTTTGACCTTGGGAATAGGGTTAATGCTCGCCGCTTTCATTGTCGGAGTGAATGCCTACAGCAAATTCAAAGCGATTCCTGTTCTTTTGCCAAGCCAAACCAGCCTCAGCGGTATCCCGCTCGGAAATCTCAATCTCGAAGAAGCCCTGCAACGCGTCCGGGAAGCTTTCAATATCCCCGTTGAGCTGCGTTATAAAGGCGCACGAATGCAATTCAGCCCCCAGGAACTGGGTTTTTCGGTCAACGAGCAAGAACTCAGCAACGAGCTTCTTCAAAGCCAGAATAGCTTGAGCTTTTGGAATTATCTTTGGAATAAATCCACTCCTGAAACCGAGAATGAAATTGAACTTGCCTACAATCTGGACGAAAACCAGCTCAGCCTCTTCCTCAACCAAACCATCACAGAACGCTACGATCAACCCGCCACTGCACCAACGCCAATTCTCTACAGTACGAATTTCACCCCTGCCCAAGCCGGTTACCAGCTGATCTCCCTGCCCGAAACTGTCGCAGAGGTCAAAAACGCCTTGCTTTCCCCTGCCGAACGCATTGTCAAATTGAATGTAAGCGAAGAAGGCCCGGCTCCGGTCAATTGGGTAAATGTCGAAACGATGCTGCGCCAGACCTTCCTTTTGGAACGCTTCAACGGACTGGCAGAAGTTTATTTGCAAGACATGCAGAGCGGCCAACTGATCCATTTTGCCCTGCAAAACAATCAGGATGTGCCCGTCGACGTCGCCTATTCTGCCGCCAGCACGATTAAGATTCCAATTATGG
>JAGOIM010000123.1:2897-4776 GCA_017995665.1 Anaerolineaceae bacterium
ATCAGCACACCGGGTGGCGATTATGTCCTGGTTGTTTTTGCCTATAAAAGCGATCAATTCCTTTTCGACGAAGGGAACTGGCTTTTTGGAAAACTCTCCCAAATAATTTATAATTCCTACAATCCGGAAAATCAGGCTTTTTGGTACGATAATTAATACTGCCTGAGAATGGTAGCAAGACTATGAAATTGATTATGACGCACGAGCAAGCCGACCTCGACGCTCTGGCATCCATGCTGGGCGCGCATTTGCTCATGCCGGAAACTTTTGCTCTCTTGCCTCGCCAAATCAATCGCAACGGTCGCGAATTCTTGAACAAATATGGTCAGGAACTCGGTTTCTCAACCTTGAGCGATCTGCCACACACGGATATTGAAGAAGTTTATTTAGTTGACACGCAATCGCTGGTTACCCTGCGCGGCTTAACCGCTAAAACAAAAGTCCGGGTAATCGACCATCACCCGCGCAAAAAACAATCGCATCCCGATTGGGACATGCAACTTGAGATTTCCGGAGCTTGTGCAACACTTTTGGTGGAGAAACTCCAGGATGCCCAAATTTTCCCGACAGCTTTGGAAGCGACTTTGATGCTTTTGGGCATTTACGAAGATACCGGTTCGCTGGCTTACAGCAACACCAGCCCCCGCGATGCCCGGGCAGTTGCTTTTTTGCTTGAAAACGGGGCGAATCTCAATCTCGTCTCGCGCTATCTCAACCCGCCTCTTTCCAGTGTTCAGCTTCAGCTTTATGACCGCCTGATTTCCAATCTGACCAGCCACAACGTTGAGGGCTATGAGGTTCTGGTTGCCAGTGCTGAAGCTTTTGATCTAAATGACGAGATTTCCTCTGTCGCCCATAAATTGCGCGACTTTTTGGATCCGGACGGCTTGATTTTGGTTGTTTCCACCAAACAAGGCGTGCGAGTGGTAGCACGCTCGACCAGCGACAATCTGGATGTCGGACTGCTTGCCCGCCATTTTGACGGCGGCGGACACAAACGGGCATCTTCGGCTTTGATTCGCCCAATCGACCGCCCCAACCCCGAAAACACCCGCCAGCTTATGCAAGAAACTTTCGATGAAGTTTTGCGCTTTTTACCGGTTGCCGTCACACCGGAGGTAAAAGTTCACGAAATCATGTCCCGCGATCCACTGATTTTAGACCCGCAACTCTCGGTTGAAGAGGCAGCCCGCTTGATGAATCGTTATGGTTTTGAGGGATATCCGGTTGTCAAGGATTCAAAAGTAATTGGTTTGCTCAATCGGCGCAATGTTGACCGCGCTTTACAGCATAATCTCAATAAAACCGTCGGCGACATCATGGAAGCTGGCGAAATCCGGGTTTTTCCGGATGATTCCCTCAGCCGAATCAAAGAAATTATGGCGAATACCGGTTGGGGACAAGTGCCCGTGGTTGACCCCGAAAGCGGTTATGTGATTGGAATTGTTACCCGTACCGATCTGATTGGCACGCTCAGCCCAAACGGCAAACCTTTGCCGCAGGAAGATGTCGTCAACGCATTAAATGAGGCTTTGACCGCTGACCGTAAAAGCCTGCTCCAGGCTGTTGCTCAAGAAGCCAGCCAGCTCCGCCTGCCCGCTTATATTGTCGGCGGATTTGTTCGCGATTTGCTTCTCAACCGTCCCAGTCAGGATTTTGATATCGTCCTCGAGGGAGATGCAATTCAATTTGCCAATCATCTTGTGAGTGTTTATGGCGGAAGAGTGGTTGTCCACAAGCGTTTTGGGACTGCTAAATGGATTCTTTCTGAAAGCAGGGATGAAATTTGCCAAAAACTGGGGATTGCCTGTTATGGTGAAAACGCCCTGCCCGAACATCTCGATTTAATCAGTGCCCGAACGGAATTTTACGACCATCC
>JAGOIM010000011.1 GCA_017995665.1 Anaerolineaceae bacterium
AAAAAACACCCCGCGAAAGCGGGGTGTAGGTTTTCCTGAATAAGATTACTTCTTTTTCAGAACCGGAAGACCGGAGGCGAGTTCAACAACTTCTTTGCCAGCGGGAACTTCATTGACTTCTTGGTCTTTGCGAAGATCGCGTGAGAAGAAATACAATTCGGTTTCCTTACCGGATTTGCGCACAACCTTGGTTACGTGCAGGAAGTATTGATCGCCTTTTGAGTTTTTAAAGCTATATGCCATGTTAATTCTCCTTCTAAGTATACTTGCTTTAGCAAGTTTGACGAAGGCAAGTTTACCATCATCGAGAGGCTTACAAACCCTCTGTAGAAGTTTCTCAACGAGGAAAGCTCACAAATTCAACCATTTTGCAGCCTGTTCAGGCAAATTTAAGACGCTTCCTTGGATGGTGTGACACTTCGGAAGTGACTCGATGAAGAGCTTGCCGTATTTTTTGCTCAGGATTCTTTTATCCAAAATGACAACCACGCCGCGATCGGTTTGGGTGCGAATCAGTCGACCAAAGCCTTGCCTGAAGCGCAAAATTGCTTCGGGAATCATGTATTGGTTGAAGCTGTCATCAAAACTTTCGGAGCGGGCAGCCACAATCGGGTCGCTGGGGACTTCAAAGGGCAGTTTGGCAATGACCAAAACTTGCAGTGCCTCTCCCGGTATGTCCACACCTTCCCAAAATGAGCGGGTTCCCAACAAAACTGCTCGCGGACTTTCTTTGAAAGTCTCCAGCAAAGCCGTCGCCGAAGCTCCGTCACCTTGTTCGAATACCTGGATGTCTTCTTTTTGCAAAGCACTTTGAATGTCCTGCGAAGTGCGTTGCAACTGGGCATAAGCCGTGAAAAGCACCAACATTCGCCCACCGCTCGCTTTTGCCAGGCGAATAATGGTTTCGTTGAGCATTTTTTGGTGTGCGTAATTATCGGAAGGTTCAGGGATATCCTGCGGCAGGTAGAGCATTGCCGAATTTTCGTAATCAAAAGGTGAACCAACCATCAACTCATGTGCATCATAACCGTTCAGCCGTTGTTTGAGGTAGTCAAAGTCGCCATTGGTCGTCAGGGTTGCCGAAGTGAGAATAACGCTCGCTTTTTCGTGCCAAAGATATTTTTCCATCATCTTGCCGATATGCAAAGGAGCGATTTGGAGCGTCATGCGCATTTGGAGCGGGTCTATTTCAACCCAATAAATTTGGTCGTCAGATGGGTTCATCGTCAGGCCTTCGATTTGCTTCCCAATCTCGTTCAGCGTTTGGGTTAGGCGAGCCATCGCACCGAAAACATCTTCTGCGTCTTCCGGTTCAATACCGTCAACGCCCTGTAAGGAATTACGAATGCTTTTGAGGACCTTCAGCAACTCATCAAGGTCGCTTTTGGTTTTTTCCCAGGCAATTTCAACGTCCAGCCAAGCCGGAATCGTACGGGTAGAAGGCAGAATGCGGGTTTTTTGAGGATAGGTGCCCAAAGGTTTGCCTTCACGCAATTCTTCCATCAAAAAGTCGAGTGCCTTGAAATAGGCCGTCATGTCAGTGTCGAAACGGAAAGCGCGGTCGCTGGCTGATTGAACCGCCTGAAGCAGGCTTGCCATATCTCCGGGCATCAAAACCGGTCCGGCAACGCTGAGCAAACGCCCTAAAATGCCATGTTCGTGCGTACCAATCTCGCGAACAGCACGGCTAACGTCCAGAGCGCGCAGACTGAAGCTCGAAGCGTCGGTTGTTGCCGATTCGAGGTGATGCGCTTCGTCGACGATGAGATAATTGTAAGCAGGCAAAACCTGATTTTCTGCGGCGGCATCTGCCAAGAGCAAAGCGTGATTTACCACCAAAATATGAGCGCTTTCGGCTGCCATGCGCGCTTTATAAAATGGACAGGTTCCGCCCATCCGCTTTACGCAATTCTCCAAGGTACAGCCTTCATCTTCGGCAGATAGTCGTGACCAAACCATTCGTTCGGCTACACCGTTTAGGTTGATCTCTCGGCGATCGCCGCTTTTACTGCTCTGTAGCCAAACCAAAACTTTAGCCAAAACGCGCAATTCATCCACATTTTCTGGACCTCTTCGCCGCATCAAGCGCAGACGACGCGGACAGAGGTAGTTGTTTCGCCCTTTTAAAACGGAGGCTTTTAAATCTATATCCAGCGCTTGGATAAGGTCGGGGATATCTTTTTCGATTAATTGATCTTGCAAGGCGATTGTGTTGGTGGAAATAATCACTTTTTCGCCGTTTTTCATTGCCCAATAAGCGGCTGGGATTAAATATGCCAGCGACTTGCCGGTGCCGGTTCCGGCTTCGACCATCAGGTGGTCGCCACGGTTTAGCGCATCACAAACGGCTGTCAAAACTTCAACTTGTTGTGAGCGGTGTTCAAAACCGGGGATGAACTTTGAAAAAGCGCCGCCGGGTTGCAAGGTGGAGGCGATTTCTTCGCAGTCAATTGTTTGAAGCTGGTCGTTGGCTAGCAAACTTTTGCTGCGGCCGGCTGCTTCGAGATTGAAAGCAAGATCGTCGCCCGATTCGCTGACGCGCCGTGGCATAATGCCCTGGTTTGCCAATTCGTGTAAAGTCCAGTTGAAAGGTAATTCGCCCTGCCAGTCCAAACCCTTGGCAAGGCGCAAGACTTCGGCTATCAAATCCACCGGAAGCTCTGCGATTTTTTCAAGCAGTTTCTGATAAACTTCCATCGTCGCCCTGGCGTCATCAGTCGCCCGATGAGCATTGGTGAGGACGATTCCGAGCTGGTTTGCCAGAGAGCCGAGGTTGTATCGCGAAGCAGATGGCATCAAAACCGAGGCGAGTTCGTAAGTGTCGATTGTTCGATTGTCTTTGAAGTAGCCGTAACGATGAAAAAAACTGAGGTCAAAGCCAATATTTTGCCCCAGAATGATTGAATCCCCGATGAAATCTTTTACTTCGGGTAAAACATCGATAATAAAAGGAGCGGACATTACCATGCTGTTGCTGATGCCGGTTAGGTTTGTGATGAATTGGTTGATGGGTTTTCGAGGGTTGACGAGCTGCGAAAATTCGCCAATCACGCGATTTCCGTCGAATTTGACTGCTCCGATTTCAATGATGGAATCATTTTTACTGTCCAACCCTGTGGTTTCAATGTCTAAAGCTACTATTTGAGGCATGCCTGGGATTATACCATTTTGGATGCATTTAACAGGAATTCTCAATTTGGACCTGTCCGCAATTTTGATCAGGGCAGGTCGGACGATTTGGGCGATTATTTAGCGCTCACGATTGGGACCTGCCCCTACCGATCTTTTTCAAGTTTCCCGTTTCCCGTCCTATCCCAAATAAAATGCTACAATAGATACTTATGACAGAGCAAAATAAAAACAAACTGACAACTCCCTGGCAAGTGGATCTGCCAATTCCTTTGCCGGAATATCCCAGGCCCCAAATGGCGCGCGAAAGCTGGCAAAATTTGAACGGTTACTGGGACTACGCCATTCTTCCCCAATCGCAACCAAAGCCAGAACAATTTGCCGGTAAAATCTTAGTGCCTTTTTCACCGGAGTCCTCCCTTTCGGGAGTTGAGCGGGTTTTACAGCCTGACGAAAAGCTCTGGTATCGGCGAAATTTTGAGGTCAACTACGATGAGAATCAGACTGTCCTCTTGCACTTTGGTGCGGTTGATTTTTCTTGTCAGCTTTGGGTGAATGGTCAGGAAATCGGCAGCCATTGGGGCGGCTATTTGCCTTTTAGTTTTGATATCACAAGTGCCTTGAAAAAAGGCGAAAACGAAATTTTGCTCATGGTTCAAGACGAAACCGAAACCGCTCTGCATCAAATGGGAAAGCAACGTCTCAAACCGGGTGGCATTTGGTATAGCGCCATTTCGGGCATTTGGCAAACTGTTTGGCTCGAGGTTTTGCCAAAAGCGAACATCCGCTCGCTAAAAATAACGCCTTCGGTTGATTTTGGCCAACTTGAGCTAAAAGTCAATCTGAGCGATGAGGCACAAAACCAGCCTTGCCAAATTGAGGCGATTGCCAGTTTTGAGGGGCAGGAAGTTGGCCGCCTTACCGGCAGCCAGGATAAGCCTCTGATTTTTGAACTTTCTGATGCGAAACTTTGGCACCCCGACCACCCTCATCTCTATGACCTCGAAGTGCGCTTAACGATTGGCGGGGAGACGATTGACGAGGTGAAGTCTTATTTTGCGATGCGAAAATTCGGCAAAGTCAAGGACGAAAACGGTTATTGGCGTTTCACGCTGAACAACGAAGCGATTTTTCAATATGGACCGCTCGACCAGGGCTACTTCCCCGAAGGGCTTTATACGGCACCCAGCGAAGAAGCAATGATTTTTGACATCCAATATGCCAAGAAAATTGGCTGCAACATGATTCGCAAGCACGTCAAAATTGAACCTTTGCGCTGGTATCACGCCTGTGACAAACTCGGGATGATCGTTTGGCAAGACATGCCCAACGGCGGGCGCACCACTAAAGATATGGTCGTTTATTTCACCTTCACTTCGGGCATTCACCGCAATGACGAAAACCGCCTGAAACGTTTTGGCCGGGAAGACGCTCAAAACCGGGCGGAGTTTGAAGCCGAATTGCAAGATATGGTCGAAACGCTTTACAACACGCCCTGCATCGCGGTCTGGATTCCCTTTAATGAAAGCTGGGGGCAGTTTCATGCGATTCGGATTGCCAATTGGGTGAAAGAGCTCGACCCAAGCCGTCTGGTTGACCATGCCTCGGGCTGGTTTGACCAGGGCGGAGGCGATTTTCAGAGTCGCCATGTTTACTTTAAGCCACTCAGCGCTCGCGTTCCCGACCATCGGGTTTTAGCGGTTACAGAATTTGGCGGATATACCATGCAGGTGGACAATCACCTTTATTCCGAAAAAAATCGTTTTGGCTATCGCCATTTTCAAGATTCGGAGTCTTTTACCGCCGCCTATTTGGACTTGTTGGAAACCCAGGTAAAACCCTTGATTTCCAAGGGGCTTTGCGCTGCAGTTTATACCCAATTAACCGATATCGAAATCGAAATCAACGGCTTTTTGACCTATGACCGAAAGGTTGAAAAGATTGATGCCAAAATTTTGCGCCAGGCGCATGAGGGCTTGATTGAGGAAATGGGAAGCAGGTAACAGGAAAGCAGGAAGCGGGTAATAGAGCCAAGAGCCAAGTCCCAAGAGCCGGAAAAAGGAAACCCAGGTAAAAAAATTAAGTCCTTTCAATTTCTCAGGGAGGGATTTTGCTATCAATTAAATGAAAATGGCTCGGTTGAGCCATTTTCATTTAAGAGCGTTAAAATAAAAGATGAGCGCGGGGAGGATCGAACTCCCAACAAATGGCTTAAAAGGCCACTGCTCTACCATTGAGCTACGCGCCCATGTGAAGGGACTGCTATTTTAGCACCGTGTTCAAATTGCGTCAAGCGTTTTTTGCTTTTGTTGTTATTCTCCAGTAATAATGTCACCCCCCTAATTTATCAGCGATGCTGTCATCCTTTGAAAAGGGAGGATATCCGGAGGAATGAAGATAATGATGGCTAATCAAGAAGCTGACAACATTCAACGCCGAAAAGTCAGCTTTGAGGTTAAAGCCGACTTTTGATTAAATTTTTTAGGTGAGTCCAGGGTCTTTATTTAGCGGAGGATAAGTGGTAAACATATAAGCATATCTTCACAAATCTGGCCTGTTCCATACCAGGTTACAACAGTGTTTTTCCAAGCTAGGAAGTCCTCCGTTGCCGGCTCGCAAATATTAGTTGCGGAAGTATAGAATACACGTAAATTGGTTAAATTTATAAAAGACAATGGAATGCTGCCACTCAATTGGTTGTTGGACAGGTACAAATCCTCCAAATTAAATAAATTGCCTAAGGCCGAGGGGATGCTGCCAGTTAATTGGTTGTTGTCTAGATATAAATAAATCAATTTAGACATATTGCCAATCTTTGCTGGAATCTTCCCAGTCAATTGGTTGTGGGTTAGTTGCAAAAACCATAAATTAGACAAGTTGCCTAAGCTCGAGGGGATATTGTCGGTCAATTGGTTGAAGGTCAAGCTCAACACCTGCAAATTAGACAAATTGCCTAAATCTGCTGGAATGGTCCCAGTCAATTGGTTGCTCCCTAGGGACAAAAACGTCAAATTAGATAAATTACCTAATTCTGCTGGGATGCTGCCAGACAATTGGTTGGTGGTTAGCTGCAAATATTCCAAATTTGATAATTCGCCTAAGGTCGAGGGAATGGTCCCATTTAATTGGTTGCTGGAAAGATCGAGCCGAGTTATTCTACTTTCAACCGTAACGCCATACCAATCCGCAACCGTTGTGCTTTGTAGCCAACCGCTGTTATTCAACCAACCATCACCATTGGTAGAGCCATAAAGATCTACCAAGGCTTCACATTCTCGTTTTGGAACATCCATATCGCCTGTACACTCAAAATCGGTCACCTGAGCCTTCGTTTTTGCAATAATATCAGGGCTTGGTGGAATGACATCCGGGCGTTCAACATCTTTGGAATATCTTTGGTAACGTTCTGCCAATTCCGGCGGCATTTTTTCGATGCTAGCTTGGTTTTCATTCGCTTCTGATTGAGCCTGAGCAGGAATGTTGAAGGTTTGCAAGGTAAGCGAAAGTATAAGTATGGAGAGAAGTATGCGAGAAAGACGCGATTTCATGGGAGCCTCCTTCGATGAAACCCAGCTTGTGTGATGATTTAATTTTAATAGCAAATCATCATTAATACAAGGGGAATTAGCAATTGTGGGATTCTCCAACGAAAATGTTAATCGCCCTAATTCATCAGCCAGACTGTCATCCCTTGAAAAGGGAGGATATCCGGAGGAATGAAGATAATGATGGCTAATCAAGAAGCTGACAACATTCAACGCCAAAAAGTCAGCTCTAACTTCAAAGCCGACTTTTGATGTAATTTTTTAGGTAAGATAAGGAACCTTATTTACCGCAAAATAATTGGTAAATATGCTCCGCAAATGACATCCGTACCGACCCAGGAACCAACAGTATTTTTCCAAACTAAGAATTCAGGTGTTGTTGGTTCGCAAAGATAGGTTCTATTAAAAAAGAAAGAATTCAGCTTGGTTAAATCAACAAAAGACATCGGAATACTGCCAGTCAATTGGTTGTCCTTTAGGTTCAACACCCGCAAATTAGATAAATAGCCTAATTCTGTTGGAATGCTACCAGTCAGTTGGTTGTTGTACAAGTACAAATACTGCACATTAGAAAAATTGCCTAAGGTTGAGGGAATGCTCCCAGTCAATTGATTGTCGTCTAGTTTTAAATATTCCAATTCATACAAATAGCCTAATTCTGCTGGAATGCTACCAGTCAATTGGTTACCCGATAATGACAACCTCTTCAAACTATACAAATTGCCTAAGAACCAGTGAATGCTGCCATTCAATTGGTTGATGCTCAGGTTCAAATATTCTAAATTAGATAAATAGCCTAATTCTGCTGGAATGCTACCAGTCAATTGGTTGTTGTTTAGCTGCAAAGATTCCAAATAAGACAAATTACGAAAGGTTGAGGAGATGGGACCAGTCAATTGGTTGTCGCTTAGGTCCAAAGTCTCCAAATTAGACAAATCGCCTAAGGTCGGAGGGATGCTGCTGGTCAATTGGTTGTTGGATAGGACCAATGTCTGCAAATTAGACAAATTGCATAAGAACCAGGGAATACTGCCAGTCAATTGGTTCCAGCTAAGGTCCAACGTCAACAACTTAGACAAATTGCCTAAGTTTGAGGGAATGCTTCCAGTCAATTGGTTTTGGCTTAGGTTCAATACCCACAAATTAGACAAATTGTTTAAGTCCAGGGGGAGGCTGCCAGTCAATTGGTTTTGGCTTAGGTTCAACACCCACAAATTTGACAAATTGCTTAAGGTCGAGGGAATGCTACCAGTCAATTTGTTTTGACTTAGGTCTAAAACACCCAAATTAGACAAATTGCCCAAGGTTGAAGGGATGTTGTCAGTCAATTGGTTTTGGCTAAGGTCCAACGTCAACAAATTAGATAAATTGCTTAAGGCCGAGGGAATGCTACCAGTCAATTTGTTTTGACTTAGGTCCAACGTCAACAAATTGGACAAATTGCCTAAGGTCGAGGGGATACCCCTTGTCAATCGGTTGTCGCTAAGGTTCAAAGACTCCAAATTAGACAAATCCTCTAAGAAATAGGGAACGTTGCCAGTCAATTGGTTTTTACGTAGGTCCAACGTCAACAAATTAGACAAATTGCGTACGGAGACGGGGATATCCCCATTTAATTGGTTGTACCTTAAGTTTAACGCCCTCAAATTAGACAAATCGCCTAAGTCCGTGGGGATGGTTCCATTCAATTGGTTTTCGGGGAGACTGAGGGCGGTTACCCGGGCCGATTCAATCGTAACGCCATACCAAGTTGAAACCGATGGGTTTTCTAGCCAATTGTCGTTTCTCTTCCAACCGGCACCATTAGTGGAGTCATAAAGAGCTACCAAGGCGAAACAATCAATTGATGCAACATCGATTACGTGAAAACAACTAATCTCGTTAATCGGTTCCTGCGTTTTTGCAATAATCTCCGGGCTTGGTGGGATGGCGTCCTGGCGTTCATCGGATTCGGAATCTCTTTGGTATTGTTCTCCCAATTCCGGTGGCATGTTTTCGAATAGATCTTCAGGGTAGGGTTGAGCCTCCCTGTGATCAGGATATGAAACGAGCCTGTTCTTCGCGAGAATGACAGGAACTTCAATTTCAGCCTGCTCTTCATTTGGTCCTGATTGAGCATAAACAGGGAGGGCGATGGTTTGCAAGGCAAGTGAAAGTATAAGTATGGAAAGAAGTACGCGAGAAAGACGCGATTTCATGGGATGCCTCCTTTTGAGTAAATTTTTTAGGAAAAAAACAGGAACTCTTTTTACCTAAAAATAAGTGGTAAACATACTTGCTTGCAAATGGTTCCCGTCCCAACCCAGGTATCAACAGTATTTTTCCAAGCTAAGAATTCAGCTGTTGTTGGCTCGCAAAGCATGGTGTAAGAATAATTGAAATAAGTTAGCTTGGTTAATTTAACAAAAGACAGTGGAATGCTGCCAGCCAATAGATTGTTGTTTAAATAAAAGTACTCCAATTCAGACAAATTGCCTAAGTTCGAGGGAATGCTTCCAGTCAAATTGTTGCTGAACAGGAACAAACTCTGTAATTTTGACAAATTGCCCAGGGTTGCTGGAATGTTGCCAGTTAATTGGTTGTTGAAAATGTACATTCTCTGTAAATTAGACAAATTGCCTAATTCTGTTGGAATGCTCCCTGTCAACTGGTTCTCGCTTAAACTCAAATTTTCCAAATTAGACAACTTGCCTAAGGTCGCGGGAATGCTGCCTTTCAATTGGTTCCAGCTTAGGTCCAAATTCTTCAAATTGGACAATTCTCCTAAGGTCGCAGGAATGCTCCCAGTCAATTGGTTCCAGTTTAGAATCAAAGTCTTCAAATTAGTCAAATTTCCAAAGGTCGTAGGGATGGTCCCAGTCAAATGGTTCTCGCTTAAATTCAAATTTTGCAAATTAGACAAACTGCCTAAGGTCGCAGGAATGCTCTCAGTCAATTGGTTTTTGTCCAGGTACAAAGACTTCAAATTAGACAAATTGCCTAAGGTCGAGGGGATGCTGCCAGTTAATTCGTTGTTGTATAGGCTTAAATACCCCAAATTAGACAAATTGCCTAAAGTAGAGGGGATGCTCCCAGTCAATTGGTTTTCGAATAGGTACAAGACCTCCAATTTAGACAAATTGCCTAAGGCTGCTGGGATGACCCCAGTCAATTGGTTTTCGAATAAGTGCAATACCTTCAAATTAGACAAATAGCCTAAGACTGCTGGGATGTTACCAGTCAATTGGTTGTGGCCTAGAAATAAATATTCTAAATTTGACAAATTGCTTAAGTCCGAGGGGATGCTCCCAGTCAATTGATTGTTAAATAGGTACAACTCCTGCAAATTAGACAAATTTCCTAAGGCTGAGGGAATGGTGCCGTCCAATTGATTATGGAATAGGTGCAAAGTCTTCAAATTAGACAAATTGCCTAAGGTCGAGGGTATGCTGCCAGGTAACAGGTTGTTGGATAGGTCCAACGCCACCAAATTAGACAAATAGCCTAAATCTGCTGGGATGCCGCCAATCAATTGGTTGCCGCCTAGGAGCAATGCCTCCAAATTAGACAAATTGCTTAAGGCCATGGGAATGGTCCCACTCAGTTGGTTTTCGGAAAGATCGATGGTGGTTACCCGACCCATTTTAACTGTAACGCCATACCAAGTCGAAACCATTGTGCTTTGTAGCCAATTGGTGTTATTGGTCCAACCGGCGCCATTAGTATATTGATAAAGAAGTTCCAAGATGTCACATTCAAGTTGTGGAACATCGGTTACGGAGGAACAGTAAAATGCTTTAACCTGTTCCTGAGTTTTTGCAATAATCTCCGGGCTTGGCGGGATGGCGTCCGGGCGTTCACCGGATTCGAATAGATCTTCAGTGTAGAGTTGAGCTTCCCTGTGATCAGGATATGATGGTTGCTCTCTTTTTTGTGGAATAACCAGACTTTCCATTTCAGCCTGACTTAGGTTTGGTTCTGATTGAGCATAAACAGGAAGAGCGATAGTTTGCAGAGCAAGAGATAGGATAAGAACGGCAAGAATGATTGGTGAAAAACGTGATTTCATGGGATGCCTCCTTTAGTAAAATCCCAGCTTGTGTAATAATGTTATTCTAACGGAAAAAAACACCAAGCAAGAAATCGTACATAGTTTATCATATTTACCAGCGAGAAGTTATCGAAAATCTAATCAGAAGCAGGAAAAAAACCGCCGGATTTCTCCATTCAAGATAATTAGTTCCCTTTAGGAGTGACATTATCGCCGGTTAATAATAGCGATTTTTATTCATACAAGGCTCTCTATTAAAATTACAAAAATGTTTAAGATGATAAAATAGCTTAATGCATATAGTTATCAATCTATAGGGCATGGAAATATATGAAAAATAAACCATTAATAATCACTTTATTACTACTTACTCTGCTGAGTTTGGCTGTTGCGGCTTGTAATCCATATGTCCAACCGACAGTCACCGAAGAAGAACTGGTTCAACAAATTGCCGGAACGCGCAGTGCAATTTCTACACAAACTGCAATTGAAACTATTATGGCAAGAATTGCTACATTGGAAAATCAGGCTGTCTGTGAGGTTTGCCCGACTTTTGCCCCTCCTGAGACGCCAACACCAGCTCCGGAAGAGGAAGCGCCAATCCTTTTTGACCCTCTGACAATGACGATTACCCCGATAGGCGAGCATACTGAAGCGGGTTGTTATAATATTGAGTTCCTTGGTGACAAGACCATTCCTCCGGAAACAAAAATGAGACCCGGTAGGAAATTTACGAAAACCTGGCTGGTACGCAACGGCGGAACTTGTACCTGGACGACCCAGTTTAGTTTGATTAATTCAGGTGGTTATCATTTTGGTGTGAAAAATGCAGTTCCTTTGACACAACCAATTGAACCCGGGCAAACCGCTGAAATTTCAATTGAATTGGTAGCCCCAAGAACTTTAGGAACTTATTATAGTTATTGGCTATTGCATTCGCCCTATGGCAACAGCTTCGGTTTTGGCGAACAACAAGATTGGCTCTTGGTGTTCGGATAAATGTGGTGAATGAGTAAAATTTAGTATTTGCAGCATTCCCTCATACCTGGATTCTGATTTAAAATCTTGTGTACAAAAAGTAGTAAATTTGAGGGAACTTATCTAATATATTAAACGTCTTATTAATTAAGGATCTTATCCTTCCAAAGGAGTTTAAAAATGGAGACTAGGAAATTAAACAAATCAAGAATTTTTAGCCTGCTCAGTTTATCATTGGTTGTAATTTTGCTGATCGGAGCATGTAATGTAATTGCTCCAACCGCACCCAAAGGTGACCCGGTAGAAGCAGCAATGCAGACCTTACAAGCCCAAGCGACGCAAGATTATTACAACACACTGGTCGCTCAGGTTGCCACACAACAGACCTTGGTACCACAAGCGACACTTGATCCGACAAATATCAATCAAGTTCCAGGCACCACTCAAGAACCAGCCGTGCCGACAATTGCAATTACCGTCCCTGCTAACACTGCGGTTCCTCCGACAGCGGTTCCGCCGACGGTTGTCCTTCCCACAAATACGGCTGTTCCGCCAACCCCAACCCCCAAACCTTGTTTGCAAATCACTTTTGTTAGTGATATTAGCATTCCTGACGGTACTAAACTGACCGGCGGGGAGAATTTCACCAAAATTTGGCGTTTACAAAACAGCGGAACCTGTGTTTGGGATACACAGTTTGATGTTGTTTTCGTAAAAGGCGATCAATTGGGTGCAAACCCTGTTTATGATATCCCCAAAGCCGTCAAACCGGGCGAAACGGTAGATATAAGTATTCCCATGGTTGCTCCTTACTCTCCCGGCAAATATCGCTCGGAATGGCAGCTCAGATCGAGCAACAACGTCTATTTTGGCTTGGGCTCTGACTCGAAACAAAACTTTTGGGCAGATATAGAAAGCATCGACAGCAAAGGTGTTGTTTATAACTTTGCTGACAAAGCTGGTTCTGCTAAATGGACAAACGGCCTTCGTAACACTTTGAAATTCCCCGGTAACGAAAAAGACACTGACTCCGGTTATGTAGTCGTCAAAGGGGAGCCTGTTCGTGAAAACGGTGTCAAAGAAAACGAAATTGGCATGATTACCCGTCCGAATCGTGCCAACGATGGCTACATTCAAGGCGTATATCCCGCGATTGATATCAAAGATGGCGATCGATTCCAGGCAGCTTTGATGTGTGAAGGTGGAGCAACCGATTGTTCCGTCAAATTTGAAGTCTACTACCAATATGATGGCATAAAGGCAACAAGTTTAGGCACTTGGAAGGAAACTTTTGATGGAAATTGGACAACCCTCAATGCTGATTTGTCCTTCCTGGCAGGCAGAAAAGTTACCTTCAACTTAGTCGTTTGGAATGACGGTTCTATAACCAATAATCGTGCTTTGTGGTTGAACCCTCGTATTCAGAGAACAAAGTAAGCATTTTCCTCCAAATAATGTTTACATGGGACGGTCGAAAGGCCGTCCCTTCGTGTTAAAATAGAAGTATCAAAAATAAAGAGGTAAGAAAATGAAAACTCGTAAAGCAATGGTTGCCGGCAACTGGAAAATGAATAAAACACTTGGGGAAACAGCTACTCTTCTGACTGAACTAAAACCCCTTCTGGCAGAATTTGATAATGTCGATTTGGTGGTTTGCCCGCCATTTGTAGATTTATCCCTGGCTTTTGAAATGTTAAAAGATAGCAAGATTAAAGTTGGCGCTCAAAACTTGCATTGGGAAAACAGCGGTGCTTATACCGGTGAAGTTTCTGCCCCCATGCTGAAAGATATTTGCAGTTACGTCATTATTGGCCATTCCGAACGCCGTGCCATGTTTGGCGAAAGCGACGAAACCGTCAATAAGAAAATTTTTGCTGCCTTGAGTGCAGGTTTGCAGCCGATAGTTTGTGTTGGCGAAACCCTCGAAGAAAACGAAGCCGGTCAGACCGGGGAAGTTGTCGGGAGAATGGTGCGTGAAGGCTTGAAAGGCTTGAGCCGGGAAGAAGCGGTCAAAATTGTGCTTGCTTATGAACCGGTTTGGGCAATCGGCACCGGCAAAACCGCCACACCCGAACAAGCAAACGCAGTTCATAAAGATATCATCCGCCCGATTTTGCGTGAAATGTTTGGTGAAGAAGTTGGCGATGCGCTGCGAATTTTGTATGGCGGATCGGTAAAACCCTCCAACGCAGCCGAACTCTTTGGTCAATCTGACATTGACGGCGGATTGATTGGCGGCGCAAGTTTGAAAGCGGATGATTTCCTTGGAATTGTCAAAGGCACATTGTAGATTCAAAACTCGCTGATTCTGCTTCTTTGAGCAGTGAACGGGCTGCCTTGGTGGCATACCGTTTGCAATCTTCAGTTAAAAATTAATTGGACATCCGCACAGGCAAAGATGAGACTCTGTCTGTGCGGATTTTTTGTTAATTTTTGTCGAAAGATTAGTTAAGCCTTCTACAATAATAAAGTTTTGAAGAATAACTATGCGATAATCAGGAAAACTCTTAATGAGGTAACGATGGCAAAGAGAAAACTTCCGGCAAATATGAAAAAGAAAAACCTCGGCCCAATTTGGATTATATTGGTCATTGTGGTTTTAGTGGTTGGTGTATTTGTTTACCGAGGCGTTCGGGAAATCAGCGGAAATCCAATTTATACCTCGCAAGATCAGGTTCCGAGACTTACCGGTGAGGAGGCAGCCCTTGCAGTAAGAGAGCAAGGCGCCGTCCTATTGGACACTCGTACGGATGGGCAATATGAAGTCAGCCATATCGAGGGAGCGATAAAATTGCCCCTGGCCGAACTCGATGAGGTGATTAAAACGTTGGATAAGGACGTCTGGTATATCACTTATTGTACCTGACCGGCTGAAAACACAAGCGCCCGTGCGGCGTATCTAATGTCCCGAGCAGGTTTCAAACAAGTAAACCCGGTTCTTGGAGGTTTTGAAGCATTGTATCAAGCCGGTATGCCCTTGGCAGGGCAATAAAAGAAAAGTTCATTAGCGAGAGATGAAAGTTTTGGCGGGCAGAATGACTGATCAGACTGCTGCCGAAGCTTTCATCTTTTCATTTCAGCAAAAAAATAATCAAACCGCAGGGTGCGATTGAAGATGATTAAGCCTCAGGAATTTTTTTGTGCAGTCCCATCTTTAATACCACTCACTTCGTTCGAGGACAATGTCCGCCTTTGAATTGCTCTTGAATAAATCTCAAAATATAAGCTCTCAACGGCGGATTGAATGGGCACGCCACTTAACAATCAAGAGGTTAATAGCCCATTCAATCGCGCCCTACATTTTTCCGTTCATCTTTTAATTTCAGTTTGATTAGTTAATCTGATAAAGTTTCTCCGAATTAAATAATTGTATAAGGTTTGTCTAAACAGCCCCTTGTTCATGAACTCACATAAGACTAAAATGCAATCAAGATAGATGAGAGGTTGAAAAATGAAAAAACAAAAATATCTTCTTATTGTTTTGAGCTTAGTCGTAGCGCTTATTCTCGGTGCTTGTGGAGCAACACCAACCGAGACCGCGCAAGAGGCAGTTAAACCGGAAATTCAAGCCCCGACCGAGCCAATAAGTGAAGTCGTTGAAGAGCCACTTCAAGAAGTGGTTGAACCTGAAGTAGAAACTGAACCTGAAGTTGTTGTTTCGGACTATGCTAATTTTAGTGATGCTGATTGGGAGGCTTATATCGTTGATAAAGCTGACGGAAACCACAATCTCGATTTCGTTCTGAGGCAAAACCTTAGTGCGAGCCAGTGGGAGACTGTTCTCAACCGAATGATTAGCTACGGAGCAGATATTGACGCGGAAGGTAAAGAGGCATTGATTAATTGGCTAGTTAATCGATAGCAAAGCATCTGGGAATCTGGCAATGTAAAATTGCCAGAAAACAAAAAGGAACAGGCAGAAGCTCACTTCCCTTCTGCCTGTTTTAGTTTTAATAATTTTGTTTTGTCGCTATTATTTGAATAGCCCGTACCACCAATTTGGAACGGAAAAGAGGCGCATGCCGAAGCGGTAGGCAAGCAAAAGAACCGTAACCACCATCAAAATCGAAAATGCGACGATGGCATAATCCCACCATTGAAATTTCAATACCTGCAGCCACGTCCGTTTTCGCTGGCCAAAACTGCGCAAATCCATCGCATTGGCGATATCCTCGCTGGAAACAATCGCATTCATTGTCACCGGAATAATCAAGGGAGCGACCTGACGGATTTTTTGAATAAGGTTCCCATTAGCCGCGCTGAGTTCAAAACCTCGCGCTTTTTGTGCATCCATCGTTACCTGAAGATTGCGCGCCAGGGTTGGGATAAAACGAAAAGATAATTCCATTGTATAAGCCAAACGGTCAGGCATACCAAGTTTGCTAAAAGTGACACCATAAGCCCGGGAATCCATGGTGTAAGGAATCATGACAAAGACAAGTGAAATGGAGAGAATGCGCATTAACTGAGCGATGGCAAACCAAAGGCGTTCCACGGTCAAGCCAAAGCCTATCCGCTTTCCAAAAATGAGCAGACCTTCAGGCCAAATCAAGCGGCCTCCGGGTGGAACGACACCTCCGGCACCACCTCCGGTGATAATGGTATTGACGATGATCATTGTGAAAAGCATGATTGAGATCATCAGCCAACCTTGTTTGGTTTCTTTCCATTTCAATTGCCCCAGGCTATACCAGATGATTG
>JAGOIM010000124.1 GCA_017995665.1 Anaerolineaceae bacterium
CCGACCAAAACGGCTAAAAACACATAGCGAATCAGATGCGCAATTTTACGCAAATTCGTTTTCTTTCCGTCTTTCGAAGCTTCAGTTTCCATCGCCATTCGATTCATTTTTTTTGAGTTTATACAAGCCTTCAAGGTTGGCTTCAGCCTTAGCGTCCACCGGGCTGGTAGAAAGGGCTTGCTGGTAATAGATTTCTGCATTTACCCAATCTTTTTGATCACGATAAAAATCACCGATAAGGCGATACCAGGTCGATTTCTGATCGCTGCTTGGGTATTTCTGGATGCTGTCTTCCAGCAGTTCCAAGCCTGCCTCAAACTCCCCATTATCATTCAAAGAATATGCATACCAGGTAGCGTACTCCTCAGGGCGAATTTCATAGAGCGCTTTATCTGCTCGATATTGCAATTCTGGCAGTTCTAATTCGATAAACTGTCCCCTCGCAACTTCTAAGGAACGCGAATTTTTAGTGCTTATCCAATTATCAAGCGCTTCCTCGTACCGCTTTTGGTTAAAGAAAATTTTCGCTTGCGTATCGAGCGCTAACTCATCGCCAGCCTCTGCCAAATCATTAAGCAAAAGCAAAGCCTTCTCTTCATCACCCTCTTTGAGGGCTTGATGAGCAAGCCAGAGCCCTGCATCAGCCTGTCTGGCAGGAGGAGTTAAAAGGTCTTCGTATGAAAAATTGGAATTCCTGCTTTCCTCCACAAAGTTCAAAGACCAACGATTGTTTGCAAAAGCAGAGCGAAACCCCTTTGAGGATACCAAACACCAAAGGACAGCAAGCAAGACCATCGTTGACAAAACAATAACGATGACTTTTCTTTTAGATTTTTTTGCTAATTGATTGGAACTGGCTTTTTCTTTGTCCACTTTTTATACGGTGTCGATAAAGGTTTTTTCCACACGATTAAAAATTACGATTCCGATAAATAAAATTACGACTGTGAAAATGGCGCTATAGCCCAAACGCGCCCAACTTGTATCCCCGGCTCCCAAGAAGCCCATTCGAAATGTTTCAATGATGGGAGTAACAGGGTTCCAGTCCGCTAAAAAGCGCCACTGCTGGGGAATGCTGGAAACAGGATAAATTACCGGTGTCAGATACATCAAAAGGTTCACGCCAAAAGAGACCAAGTTTTGCAAATCTCGATATTTTGTTGTCAGGGAAGAAACAATAATACCTAATCCCAAACCCAAACCCGCCATCAAAAGCACCAATAGCGGTAAAGTGAAAGCCCAGGCAGTAAAACGAATTTCAGCACCGCGAAAAAGGAAGACCCCAACCAGAACCAAGAAAAACAGCAATTGAATCGCAAAATTTATCATATTCGAAATGACAACTGAAATTGGTAGGACCAAGCGTGGAAAATAAACTTTGCCTAACAATTGGGCATTGCCAATAAAAGTTTGCGATGTGCCATTCAGACAGCTGGAAAAGTAAGACCACATCACGGTACCGGACATGTAAAACAACAATTGCGGCAATCCATCCGTTGGCAATTGGGCAATATTGCCAAAAACGACTTGGAAAACCAATGAGGTCATCAAGGGCTGTAAAAGAAACCATAAGGGTCCCAATATCGTTTGCTTGTAGCGCGAAACAAAATCTCGCCGAACGAACATGCCGATTAAATCCCGATAGTTCCAGACCTCGGCTAATTGAAGGTCATACCACTTCTTGCGAGGTGATATGACCATATCCCATTCTTCAGTTGTCGATGATTTTGAGTTCTTGTTTGGACTCTTCATTAATTATTGAGACTGAGCCTCCAGATTTTGGTGAATCCAATCGACAGTGTTTTGATCCCAACGATAAATAAAACTTGAGCCATAATTAGAAGGAATGAACTCCCAACCTTCAACCAACAGTTCTTTAGGAACCTGGGTTGAATGGTAGTCTTCCAGCTTGAAATTAGTCAAAAAACAGACTGCGGTATTCGTCAATTGCTCAATCGAAAGGTCTGTCAAAAAGCTGTTAAAGAAGTCGCGAATTAAATCAGGCACTTTAGCGATATTTTCAACAATCAAGAAACGTTGCAAAATGGATTTGATAACAATCGACTGATTACCAATCCGGAAATCGTCGCCATAATTGGCACGAATTCTCATCAAATTGAGCGCTTTTTCGCCATCCAGGTGTTGCGGTCCGGCAGGGAATGAGCCAAAGTTGGGTCGTTCTTCGTCAAAAACCGAAACCGGCAAATCGACATCAACGCCACCAATTGAATTAATGAAATTTTCAACGGCAGTCATGTTAACTACCATGTAGTGATCAACGGTGATGCCGAAGTTATATTGAATAACCTGAGCCAGAGAATTAGCACCACTGTTGAAATCGCCGGAATTTGTCATCCCAATCGTACCAAAAAAGTAACCTTGGTTAATTTTGATAGGATTCTCGGTAGCAAACAAACCTTCCGGGAAGGTTACGAGCATATCGCGCGGAAGCGCAACCATATTAACCGTCATATCAGCAAAATTAATTCGGGCAATCCGAATCACGTCTGCCAAACCATAATAGTAATCGGTTGAGCGTTCGTCAATACCGACCAACATCACATTCCAAATCTGGTCAACACCGCAGACCGGAGACTTAGTCGGAGTAGCGGTTGCAATACTTTCCGTTGGTGTTGGGCTGGGCTCGGAGGTAGCCGTCGGCAATTCCGAAGTGGAAACCATCGGAGCTAAATCCAAAGTGGATGATATTGGTTTTGAAATAGCCGGTTTAACCCAGGTTTGCCAAACGGAAACTCCAACAAGGGCTAAGCCTAATACAATAATAATGGCAATTTGCCATTTTTTTATTTTTCCCTGTTTTCCAGAGCCGGGCTGTTCAAAGCCATTATTTTCAGATGGTGTTTCGCTCATATCAATCTTTCTTTTTTTGAAATTGCTATCCTCAAAGGAAAGCCGTTTTTTAATCAGAACTCATTTTACCACTTGTCTGAGAAGTCAAAAATTCCTTCTAATCATTCAAAGCAAGGGCATTTTGCACAAATTCAACCACACCATCATGAGGAATCAAGACTTGCGCACCAGTTTCGGTTGTAAACGGGTGGAACAAATCCGATGGAATGGGAATAATCTGCACATCTGCCAATTCTTTGGAGAGGCAATAAAAATCATTCATATCCCGAAGCCCCAAGCCAGTTTGAGTAGTTTTGTCTGCGAGCAAGGTGGTTATGACATCAAAGACCATTTTGGGGCTGACTCCGCTCCTGACCTTATCCAAAACCGCCTTCATCACCAGGCTTTGGCGGTCGATGCGGTGAATGTCATCGTCAAAAGCGCGAATCCGCATAATCACCACCGCATTTTCGCCATCCAGATCATAAGTTCCTGCCGGAAAATCATACCAAAAATCACGGGCGGGCTGATCTAAGGTTATCGTTACGCCGCCAATCGCATCGATATATTTGGCAATTTCATCGTAATAAAGCACAAATTGTTCATCCGGCTCAATGCCGAAGTTATAAGCGATGTTTTCTGCGGTTGCTTCAGCCCCATGTCCGGCTCCAAAGAAATATTCACCATAGCCAAAAGCAGCATTAATTCGTCCAAAATTAATCCCAAATTGTTCAAAACCAACCGTTGGCATGTAAAAATCACGAGGAATCGAAGTCATTCTGATGGTAGCATCATTAAAATTAACCCGAATCAAACGAATACTGTCAGATTGATTTTTCTTGTCAATCCCGAGGAGCATAATCGTAACCGAATCGGTCCGGCCACAATGCCCTTCACCGACCACAACTACTTCAGTTGCATCGCTTTTTTCCGCTGCCTGCAAAGCCGCAGGCGTGAATTCTATCGGAACCTCGCCATCATCTTCCGGCAATTCCAAATCTGGGTTAACCGGGCTTGGCGTGAGCAAAGTTTCTTCTGATTTTTCACTTGTTGAATTTTGGGGAACCAGAATGTTGCAAGCATTGAGCAAAAAGCTCATGCAAAGTAAAAGAACTATTATTGAAATTCGTTTTCTTTTATCCATTTTCTTCAAACTCCTACAGATTCCAGGCACGCCTCCGCCCCTCCGACATGCTCTGATATCAGAAAAGGCATAAAAACATTAAATTTTTTATCCGAATTAATCAAGCCGGCGTTTAACTTTATCAGCGCTGACCTGAATGCGGACCGTTCGCCCGGCTAAAAGCGTCAACAAAACGTTCACTCGCTCCTCGCCATTAATACATTGCTCAAACTCCGCATCAATTCCGCGCAAAGCCGGGTCATCAAGCCATACTTTTTCTCCCGGTTGAATCCCGTTGCTGATTGATTGTAGTTTGCTATTCTCAAGCAAAACCCGCTGCTTAATGATTTCGATAATCTCATCCGAGATACTTGCAGGCAAATCATCAAAACAAACCAAACCGACCACCCCACGCATCAAACCCACTCGTTGGGCATAGAGCTCGTCGAGTCTGCCTCGAACAAAGATATAACCCGGAAAGTAAGCTTTGCTTGTTCTCGAGCGACTGTTAACCGGTTTCACCTTAATCTTTGGGAAAAAGGTTTCTATTTTATGCTCCACAAGTTGAGCAGAGACAATAAACTCAAAATTTGGCTTTGTTCGCAGTGCGTACCAAGCTCCTTTTTCAGTTAACAATTCACTCTCAACTTTTTGCAAAAAACTCATCTTCACCCATCCCAACAGTTAATTCCAAGGTTAAC
>JAGOIM010000125.1 GCA_017995665.1 Anaerolineaceae bacterium
CCCGCACCTGTAACACCCTTTGGGAGTTGAAAGATCGCAAAATGAAAATCGATGTCCCGGATGAAGCATGGAGCAATGTGTAGAGCCAAAGGAGATCTCAGAAATCAGGTCTCCCTTTTTTCTTTTTATCTTTTTTTCTTTTTATCTTTTTTTCTGTTACCTTTTTCCTATTTCCTGTTTCCTCATGACCCGCTCCCCGATCCCCGCTTCCCGCTCCCTGTTAAAATGGTTTACAGGTAAAATAGGGGCATGCATTTAACTATGGAAATGATTCAAAAAAAGAAAGAAAATTTCGACTTCACCATCCTCGCCAAGGACGGAAATGCCCGCGCAGCCGTATTCCACACTCCTCACGGAACGCTGCAAACGCCTCTTTTTGCACCGGTAGGCACCCAGGCAACCGTCAAATCCATCACTCCCGCTCAATTAGAGGAGCTTGGTGCGACGCTTGTCCTCTCCAACACTTATCACCTCTTTTTACGCCCCGGCGCAGATTTAGTCGCAAAAATGGGTGGCTTACACGAATTTATGCAATGGCCCAAACCCATGCTGACCGATTCTGGCGGTTTCCAGGTTTTTTCACTTTCTAATACGCGCAAAATCGACGAAGACGGCGCAACCTTCAAATCGCACATCGATGGCTCGACCAAACGCCTGACGCCCGAAATATCGATTGATATTCAAGAAAAGCTCGGCGCAGACATAATCATGGCTTTCGACGAATGCGCTGACCCAAACAATCGCGCCTATATCGAAAAAGCAATGGAACGCACACATCGTTGGGCGCAGCGCTGCATTGAAGCGAAAAAACGCGACGATCAAGCCCTCTTCGGCATTGTTCAAGGCGGTGTTTTTGACGACTTGCGCGCAGAATCTGCCCGAACCATCAGCTCAATGGGCTTCCCCGGTCATGCAATCGGCGGCCTCTCAGTTGGTGAAACGAAAACTGACATGTACCGTTCAATCGACGTGGTCAACGCCATTCTCCCCGAAGACAAACCGCGCTATCTGATGGGCGTTGGCACTCCCGAAGATTTGATCGAAGGCGTTTTGCGCGGTGTTGATATCTTCGATTGCGTTCTACCCACCAGACTTGCCCGCCATAACAGTGCCATGACAATGAGCGGCAGGCTAAACATGATGAATAAGCAATATGCCGAAGACAGTCGGCCAATTGATGCAACTTGCAGCTGTTACACTTGCCAGACTTTCAGTCGCGCTTATATTCGCCACCTGATTGTTGCCAAAGAAATGCTTGCCGGCACCCTGCTTTCCATTCACAATTTGCACACGCTCTTGCAGCTTGCCCGAGACCTTCGCCAAGCGATTATAGAAGGTCGCTTGCAATCCTTTGCCGACGAAGCCATGGCAAAGCTGAATATTCCCCGCATCCCCGAAAGAGAATTATGACTTTTATTCAATCCATCATCTTAGGCATCGTTCAGGGTTTTACCGAATTTCTACCCATCTCCTCATCCGCTCATTTGGTTATCATCCCCTACCTCTTCAACTGGACGCTCGACCCCCAGAAAAATTTCATCTTCGGCGTTTTGGTCCAGCTGGGCACATTGGTTGCGGTGATTGTTTATTTTTGGTCAGACCTCGTCCAAATTTTCAAAGCCGTTTTCAAGGGTTTGAAAGACAAAGCTCCGATGAGAGATAGCGACAGTCGTTTGGGTTGGTGGATTGTCTTGGGCACAATCCCAGCCGGATTAGCAGGCTTGTTTCTCAAAAGTAAAGTTGAATCCGTCTTCAACAGTCCCGTGATTACCGCTGTTTTACTGCTCGGCACCGCCCTTCTCTTGGTGCTTTCCGAGCGCTTCAGCAAAAAAGCGAAGAATTTGGAAGATTTGAATTGGTTCGATTCTCTTTTTATTGGGATTTTTCAGGCACTGGCAATCTTCCCCGGAATCAGTCGATCCGGTGCAACCATTTCGGGCGGCCTTTTCAAAGGCTACACCCGCGAAGCAGCCGCACGTTATTCTTTTTTGCTTTCAATTCCGATTATGCTGGCTGCCGGGTTACTGAGTTTCATTGACCTGCTTCAAGCGGATTTCTTCCTCGGCTTCCTGCCAATTTTATTGGTCGGCTTTGTAGTTGCCGGTGTAATTGGTTATTTTTCGATTCGTTGGCTTTTAGGCTACGTAAAAAATCACAGCATGAACGGATTTGCCATCTACTGTGTGATTCTGTCTATCGTAACAATCGTGGTTTCAATCTTACGTTGAGAGGGCTTTTTTAGCTAAGTAAACACCGGTTTCTTTGCGGATAGAAATCCCGCCATAATGGTCGATTCTCCGTTGGAAAAAAGCGGTCATTTCGGCTTTGCCCTCTTGCCCCATCGTTTCTTTGACGAGCGGTGTGGAATAAGCATAATTAGTTAACATCTGTGCGTTGGTAATAAACAGGTCGCCCGAATACAAATGCAATTCGATGTCCTCGAAGAATTGCCTCAGTTGCATTTCGCCATTAAGCAGGTTAAAGTTTTTCGACATGCTATGCGGTTTTTCTAATTTTTGTGAAAAACGCTCCAACAAGACGTCCAAATCTTTCATGTAATTATCGCCATTTGTTGCTGCCATAAAATGCCCACCGGGTTTTAGGGCTTTTTCAACCTCCGCCAAAACATGTGATACCGACGGTACGTGATAGAGCATATGGTTTGCAATGATCAGGTCAAAACTTTCCGGAGGGAAGGCAGGCGACATACTGTCCATGCAAACAAAGGAAAAGCGATGATCCTTAGAGAGTGAATGATGTGCCTCTTTTATCATCCCCTGAGAGAGGTCAGTCAGTGTCATCCGGCTACTTTCCGGGATGCGGCTCAGGCTGCTGCGCCACAACATGGCATGCCCACAGCCCAATTCCAAAACACGATAGTCCGGTTTAATTGCAGCAAGCTCAAGCACAAATTCAAACCAATTTTGCGTAGCCGTGCTAAATTTCTGGTGAACCTGAATTCGCGAAGCCAAATTAGCCGAATCCTGGTATTGTTCAGTGCTTAGATATTGAGGGTCATTCCGTAAATCATCAACGTTTTGCATAATTTCCTTATCGCTCATTCAATTATACCTTTAGCGATAATGAGAAAGTCAAAACTTCCCTAAAACTGGTAAATATGTAAGCTTTTAAGCTCTCTGACTTAGGTTTTTAAAATAATAGTATTGGTTTACGATAAATTCTTGACTTTAATTCATGGAGGTGATAAATTAAAGTGCTTCACAAAGAAGCAAGTAATTTGTTTTACAGAAAGTAGAGTAAAAATGTCAGAAAGAACACAAGGGACCATCAAGTGGTTCAGCGCCCCCAAAGGATACGGTTTTATTGGAATGGAAGACGGAGACGATATCTTCGTTCACTTTTCCGCAATCAATATGGACGGCTACAAACGTCTTAAAGAAGGACAAAAGGTTGAATTCACCATCGAAGAAGGCCCCCGCGGTCGGCAAGCGGCGAATGTTGAACTCATCGCAGATTAAAAAAAAGATTTAACAACAAAAGCCAACTCAAAGAGTTGGCTTTTTAATTTAATGGTTTTTCAGATAAAACAATCGCATAAAGCTCAAAATCTGAACCAACGGCATAGCATCTTTTATAAAGCTCTGATTGCCTCAGTCATTTGATCCAGTGCTTGCTTCAAAACCGCCCGCGTGGAACCATAGTTCAAGCGCAAAAAGCCTTCGCCTGCTTTGCCAAATGTCGAGCCATCATTCATACATACCTTGGCAGTACGCATAAAGAATTCCTGCAAGTTCCCCTCAACCGGCAAATCGCGGCAATCCAACCAAGCCAAAAAGGTCGCTTCAGGTTTACTCCATTTAATACCCGGCAAGTCACCGCCTGAAATCATTTCATCAATAAAATCACGGTTTCCTTGCAGATAAACCAATTGCTCTGCCAGCCATTCATCGCCAAACTCATAGGCTGCTTTTGCCGCAATTAATGCCAAAACGTTGGGAGAGCCAACCAAAAAACTCTTATATCCCTCATATTTTGCGCGCAGCTCGTCATCCTGAATAATCGCAACCGAAGCGTGTAAACCGGCGATGTTGTAGGTTTTACTGGGAGCCATAAAAGTGGCGGTGATTTTTGAAACTTCGGGAGCCAAGGAGGCAATCGGATGATGCTTTTTGCCCGGATATACGATATCGCCATGGATTTCGTCAGAACAAATGATGACATTATGGCGCAAACAGATTTCCGCCAATTTGCTCAATTCGTCCTGATCAAAAACACGCCCGGTTGGATTATGCGGATTGCAACAAATAAAAATTTTCGCCTGATTTTCGATAATTTGCTTTTCAAACAAATCAAAGTCAATTCGATAAATCCCATTGTCATCGAGATACATCGGGTTTTGAATGCCAACCAAACCGGAAGCTTTAGGAGATTCAATAAAAGGTGGGTAAGCTGGGGTTTGGAAAATGACCGCATCCCCTTTTTCACAAAGTGCCCGCAAAATGAGCGTAAAACCGGTAACAATCCCCGGCACATAACCAATTTGTTCGAGATGAACATCCCAATCATAGAGCCTTTTCACCCGGTCAATCACAACCTGATCCAAACCAACCGGCGTGTTGCCGTAACCAAAAATGCCATGGTCAACGCGTTTGTGCAATGCCTCAATTACTGCCGGTGGGCTCAAAAAATCCGTGTC
>JAGOIM010000126.1 GCA_017995665.1 Anaerolineaceae bacterium
AAGCGCGACCAAGGCTTCACATTCGAGAATTGAAACATCCTCAACGCTCGCACAATTAAAACTTTCCACTTGTGCCTTTGTTTTAGCAATAACCTCGGGGCTTGGTGGAATGGCGGCTGGGCGTTCACCAGTTTCGGCATGTCTTTGGTGTCGTTCAAAGAATTCCAAAGGCACGTTTTCAATTTCAGCCTGGCTTTCATTCGGTTCTGATTGAGCCTGAGCAGGAAGGCTGAAAGTATGCAAAGCAAGAGAGAGTATAAGAATGGAAAGTAGTATGCGGGAAAGACGCGATTTCATAAGAATCCTCCTTCGAGACCCAGTTGGTTTGATAACTTGATTTTAACGGCAAATCACCATTTTCTCAAGGGCGATTTTTGCAACAGTCAGCATCGAATGATTGGAATTTTGGCAAAGCAAAAAGCCAGCCCCCATGGCCTTAATCACTTAAATTCCCTCACCAGACAAGCTAAAATCCTGCCTGATTTTATTAAGAAACTGAGCCCTTATTTTTATTCCCAGAAACAATCCCTGAAAACAAAAAATTCAAAGACCAAATCCCCAAAAAAGTGATACAAAAAGCGAAAAAGGCTTGCTTTTTTAGCCTTTTGACCCTATAATGTGTTGAAAGTTGTCATAAAGTGTCGGAGAATGTCAGACAGACGAAGGAGCGCCATTGGCGCTTCACTGCTTAAAGAAGGTATTAGAACAAATGTTTTGCGGAAGATTCACTCACAACATCGACAAAAAGGGAAGAATGACCGTTCCCTCTGCTTACCGCGAGCTTGCTCCGGAAGGTATTGTTGTCACCAAAGGAATCGACCAATGCATTATGGGATTGACCAAAGAAGCCTTTCAAAATATGGCTGATTCCATTAGTTCTCTCTCACTGACCGACCCGACTTCGCGCGCCTTCGGTCGTCAGATTATAAGCAATTCTGCAAGTCTCGAATATGACTCAGCCGGGCGCATCCTCATTCCGCTACACTTGCGGAAGTTGGCAGGAATTGAGGAAAATGTGATCTTTGTTGGTGTCGGCGATAATTTCGAAATCTGGTCAACCGAGAAATTCGAAGCTTACGAAGCCGGTATCGACCCCGAAGAACAGGCTAAGGCATTCGCGAGCCTATATGTGACAACTAAAAGAGGAAATTGATGAAAGCGGTGAATCCGGCCCAACAGCCCCACCGCCCCGTACTTTACCAAGAAACAATCGAATATCTGGCTCCAAAAAGCTCTGGGCGTTATCTTGATTGCACAGCCGGTGCAGGTGGGCATTCCTTTGGAATTCTCGAAGCATCTTCCCCCGATGGTCAATTAATTGCTCTCGACCTCGACCCAAGTGCAGTCCAGCTCACCAAAGAGCGTCTCAGCCCCTTCGGAATGCGCGCTAGCGTAGTTCATCAAAGCTACCTTAACGCCGCTCAAGTCTTAAAAGATAAAGGCTGGGATAATGCGGATGGCATCGTTCTGGATCTGGGAGTTTCTTCAATGCAACTCGATCAGATTGAGCGCGGCTTCTCTTTTCGTACAGATGCTCCCCTCGATATGCGTTTCGACCCCACCAAAGGTCAAACCGCAGCCGACCTGGTGAACAATCTGGACGAAAAAGACCTGGCAGACATCATCTGGCGCTATGGCGATGAACGACTTTCGCGAAAAATCGCTCGAAGAATCGTCCAAAGAAGACCGATTTTGACTACATTCGAACTGGCAGATGCTATCCGTTCTGCCTTCGGAGGGAAACATAGCAAAATCGACCCCGCCACGCGAAGCTTCCAGGCAATTCGAATCGCTGTCAATGATGAATTACGAACGATCGAAGAAGCGATCCCGAGCCTGATAGACCTCCTCGCACCGCAAGGACGCTTGGCAATTATCAGCTTCCATTCATTGGAAGACCGAATTGTCAAACAGACCTTCAAACGAGAAAGTGTCGATTGTATATGTCCGCCCGAACAATTGGTTTGCACGTGCGGACACAAGGCAAGTATAAAAATTCTAACCAACCGCCCCATCAGTCCCACAGATGAGGAGGTGGAAGTAAACCCAAGAGCTCGAAGCGCAAAGCTGAGAGTTGCAGAAAAAATGTAAAGCAGAGAAAGAAAAGTAGTAGCACTATGGAAAAGGATTTATTACAAGCCTACAAACAAGCTCCCTGGCGAACCCAGATACAGCGGGTTGGTGCTTTTCTTTTGGTTGTTGTCGTCATTGCCGTTATTGCCGGTTTATATCTGAACATCAGCGGGCAATCCGCCGCAACCGGTCGCAGAATTCAAAACCTGGAATCAGAACTGGCAGATCTAAAGCGGGAAAACAATGACTTGCAAACCCAACTGGGCGCAATTCAGTCTGTTCGTGAGCTTTCAGCCCGCTTGGATTCTTTGAAAATGAGACCGCTCACAATCGATGAGGCGCTCTACCTGGAAGTCCCCGGTTATATCCCAGCTGGTGGCTCGAGCCTGGCACCGCCTCCGGTTATCAAAGCCGAGCCCTCTCCAATATTATTACCCGAATTTACCAGTGGTTTTGTCGAATGGTTAACTCAAAAATTACAAGCCGGAACCTCAGAGCCGGTTCCAACTGACGAGGTGGAAAAATGAACGAAAGCACCACAAGGCGTTTCCACATAATTAGTATTATCGCCACAGCTGTTGCTGTGGTTATTGGCATACAAATGTTCCGAATTCAACACACTGAGGCAGCTTCACAACTGCTTAGTGAAGGGGAATTATATGAGGGAGAGACCCGCATAGTCTATCCCGATCGTGGCAGCATTTATGATGCAAAAGGCCGCTTAATTGCCGGCAATGAAACCACATACGAAGTTGCCATTGACCTAAACTCTGTTAGCCAACCGGAAACGGTTGCCAGTGTTGCTTCAAGCGTTCTTGGATTGGACTACACCGAAGTGCTTGGTTATGCCGATACAAAGCCCGGAAATGGTAACCCCTATTACCGTCTTTTGGTTGATTTCGTTACGGCGGACAAAATTGAGCAGCTCGAAACGATTAAAGCTGACTATAGCAGCAGGGAAGCCAAAGGAAACGAAGTCATCCCAAGTATCGACGGTTTGGTTTGGGTCGCCCATTCCCAACGCTCTTACCCTGAGGGAGAACTAGGCTCTAACATCACCGGTTTTTACAGCTTTCTGGACAGAACCGGGGGCAGCGGCTATTTCGGTCTTGAAGAAGCTTATGACAACCAGCTTTCAGGTACACCTCGTGAAGTTTTCTTAGCACACAACCCCCAAACTTTGAGTGCTGTGGAAGAAGTTCCACCCGGAATCAGCCTTGTTCTGACAATGGATCGGGAAATTCAGGCTATGACCGAGGAAGCCCTTGATGAAGCGATTGACTGGTCGGGTGCCGAAGGCGGCACCATCGTTGTCTACAACCCGGAAGACGGAGGCATTTTAGCCATGGCTTCAGACACCCGTCTTGACCCGAACGAATATTGGAGATATGGCGAGCTTTTCCCCAATCCAACCCCATACAATGCCGCAATTAGCAAAAGCTATGAGCCGGGTTCCGTTTTCAAAGTGCTCACTGTGGCGGCTGCGCTTGATTCTGGCTTTGTAACCCCTGAAAGCCGATTTAACGATACCGGCGCTTTTACTATCGGCGGTCACACAATCTACAACTGGAACCGTGGCGGATGGGGAGATGTTGACATGACGGAATGCCTCCAATATTCGCTGAATGTTTGTATGTCCTGGCTTTCAACCGGAATGGGAGAGCAAACTTTTTACTCCTATCTAAAAGACTGGGGCTTGGACCGAAAAACAAACATTGACCTGGGTGGCGAAAATTACTTCCCGATGAAATTGCCCGGCAGTAACGATTGGTACGAAGTTGACCTGGCAACCAACAGCTTTGGACAGGGTATCTCTCTCACACCTATCCAAATGGTGATGGCAATTGGTTCGCTCGCCAACGATGGCAAAATGATGGCTCCCCATATGGTGAAATCCATGGTTATCAACGGAGTCCAACATGATGTTTCCCCGGTGGTTGTTCGCAGCCCAATCAAAGCCTCAACCGCCCACGATATCACCGACATGCTGGTTAACTCCCTTGAACAAGAAGCCTCTAACGCTTTGGTCGATGGCTATGCCATTGCAGGTAAAACCGGCACCGGCGAAATCGCCACACCTTATGGCTATTCCTCAACTGAAACCAACGCATCTTTCGTTGGTTGGGGACCGGCTGCCGATCCAAAGTTCCTGGTTTATATCTGGCTTGAAAAACCCTCCATTTCACAATGGGGTTCTGAAACAGCCGCTCCGGTTTTCTCTGATTTTGTCAGCAAACTGGTTGTCCTGATGGACCTTCCCCCAGATGAAAGTCGTCTGGCGAATAATGACGAATGGTATGGTGAATAAGAAATGTTAACCGTCGCCAAAGTTTTGGAAGCATTCGGAATGAGCTCAGGCGGGCTAACGCACAACTCGCTTGTGAGTGGCGCTTGTGTCGATTCCCGCAATGTGATCCCGGGCAGCCTTTTCATTGCCCTACCCGGCGAAAACAATGACGGACACAATTTCGTCGATGTCGCTTTCAAAAATGGCGCGGTTATAGCATTGGTCGAACATGAAATCGAAAGTGCCTATCCAATCTATCGTTTAGGCG
>JAGOIM010000127.1 GCA_017995665.1 Anaerolineaceae bacterium
GCTTCATGGTTTTAGATGCTCTTGCCGAGCGTTGGTCGCTTCCGCTCAAAAAAATCAAATTCAAAGCAATCATTGCCGAAGGAAAATTCAACGGTCAAAAAGTTATTCTCGCCAAACCGCTCACCTATATGAACGAAAGCGGGCGGGCAGTGTCCCCTTTGCTCAAATTCTTCAAATGCCCTGTCGAAAATATGCTGGTCATCCATGACGACCTCGATTTACCGCTGGGCACTTTGCGCGTTCGCCCATCCGGACACAGCGCCGGACAGCGCGGTATGGAATCCATCAGTCAAATGCTCGGAACAAACGAATTCCCTCGTATGCGCCTTGGCATCAGCCGCCCTCCGGGTCAAATGGATCCTAAAGATTACGTCCTTAAGAAATTCCTCCCAAACGAGGAAGAACTTAAAAAAATGGTCATCAACCATGCTCAGGAAGCCGTCGAAACCTTCGTTAAGGAAGGCTTGGTTGCGGCAATGAATAAATATAATGGCGAAGTTGCCTGAAAATCAGCTGACTGAAATTATACGGAGCCTTCGGCCTTATCGCGAGCTGCTTGAAAAAATCGAGGCGAAGGAATTAACCGTTCAATCCCGCAGAGGGCTGGGCTTGCCTCGTGCTGCCCGTTTAGCCCTGTTGACAGCCTTACATGAAGACAGGCAAAGTCCAATTCTCTTGCTAACCAACCGTTCCGACCGGGCACTTTCGCTCTCGGACGAACTCAATTTTTGGCTGCCTCAGGAAGTCAACTACTATTTTCCCGAACCCAATCCGCTCTTTTATGAAGACCTTCCCTGGTCACAGACCACCCGCCTTGACCGCTTGCGGGTTCTGACCGAATTGGGCAGCGCGCTCATTCCCGGCGCGACAAAAGCAAAAAATCCGATGGTGATTGTTGCTCCTATCCGCGCCTTGATGACCCGAACGGTTCCCCGCCGCAACTTCATCAAAAACACCTTGAGAATCAAAAGCGGTGAAAGCCGCGATTTTCAAAACCTGGCAACGCACCTGGTCGGCATTGGTTATGAATATAGCAATATCGTTGTCTCACCCGGGCAATTCTCACGGCGGGGCGGCATCTTGGACCTCTGGTCGCCTTCTGAAAATCGTCCGGTCAGGCTGGATTTCTTCGGCGATGAAGTTGATTCAATCCGTCTTTTTGACCCCGGCACGCAACGTTCGGAAGAAAAGCTGGAAGAAACCCTGGTATTCCCCGCATCGGAAGTTTTGCCGATTATGGCACTGCAAGACGGAGAATTGCCCTACAAAATCAGCGAAAAAGATATCCCCGAAATTTACAGCTTTCCTTCAAGCTTAATGGATTACCTCCCCGAGGACGCGCTGTTGCTTTTGGACGGCGAAGAATTCATCGCTGCAGCTGCAAATGATATCGAAGAAGAAGCTATTGCCCGGCTTGAAGAAATTAAGAAAAGTGATCCGGCTGCAAATCCGAAATTACCCTACCTCACCTGGTCAGAATTGCTCGACAGTGCCGGAAACCGTCAGATGATTGAAATGGGTCACAGCAACGATGGCGGTGGTTCGCCGCTTTCCGCCCTCTTTGACCCGGGCCCGCGTTTTGCCGGCCGACTAAAAGACTTCCAGTTCGAAATTGACCAACTGAGCAAGCAAAATCAACCTTGGACAGTTGTTTCGCGTCAGGCAGCCCGCCTCGAACAGCTCTGGAAAGAAAGCCATCCCGACCAAGAAGTCGCTAAAAACAGTTTCATCGAAGGCTCGCTCTCCGGCGGATGGATATTACAAGTCAATCAAAACAGTCGTCATCATCTTTTGACTGATAGCGAAATCTTTGGTTGGAGCCGACCGCAACCGCGTCGTCGTCCTCCGATGAGCACAGAAGCGCCCGAAGCGATTTTTGCCGATCTCAAACCCGGCGACTATGTTGTCCATGTCGACCATGGCATCGGTCAATTTATCGGCTTGCACAAACCCAACATCGACGGAAGCCAGCGCGAATATCTAAGCATTCAATACAAGAATAATGACGTGCTCTACGTTCCGATACATCAGGCAGACCGCATCTCGCGCTATATCGGCCCGGACGCTTCTGCCCCGAGTTTGAACGGTTTGGGCGGAGCAGACTGGGTTCAGACCAAGAGCAAAGTGCGCCATGCCGTGGTTGAAGTTGCCGCAGACTTACTGGAGCTTTATGCCAAAAGGCAAATGGCAGAAGGCTATGCCTACAAGCCCGACAGCGATTGGCAAGGCGAGTTGGAAGCCTCTTTCCCTTATATCGAAACTCCCGACCAGCTTCTGGCAATCCAACAAATCAAAGCCGATATGGAATCACAACGCCCGATGGACCGCCTTCTATGCGGTGATGTTGGCTATGGCAAAACCGAAGTCGCCCTCCGGGCTGCTTTTAAGGCGGTTGGTGATGGCAAACAGGTTGCTGTTTTGGTTCCGACAACCGTTCTGGCTCAACAACATTACGACACTTTTCGTGAACGCCTTTCCGTTTTCCCGGTTCGGGTTGAAATGCTTTCTCGTTTTCGCAGCCCCAAAGAGCAAGATAAAATCATCAAAGATTTGGCGGCTAAAAAGATTGATATCGTTATCGGTACACACCGACTGGTTTCACAAGACGTCCAATTTGCCGACCTTGGCTTGCTGATTATTGACGAAGAACAGCGTTTCGGCGTGAGCCATAAGGAACACCTCAAAAAAATGCGCGAGGAAGTCGACGTTTTGACGATGACAGCCACGCCTATCCCCAGAACGCTCTATATGGCATTGAGCGGTGTCCGCGATATCTCTACAATCAACAGCCCACCCGAAGAACGTCTGCCGGTGGTTACCCATATCGGCCCCTATTCAAGCAAGTTAGTCCGGGAAGCCATCGTTCGCGAGTTGGACCGCGGCGGGCAGGTTTTCTTTGTGCATAATCGCATTCACTCCATCGCTGCGATGTATAACCATCTCCAACATCTGGTTCCCGAAGCCCGAATTGGGATTGGGCATGGTCGATTGCCCGAACAAGAATTGGCGGAAGTTATGCATCAATTCACTTCCGGGCAGATTGATGTCTTGCTTTCAACAACAATTATCGAATCTGGGCTGGATATTCCCAACGCCAACACGCTAATAGTTGACCGGGCGGATACTTTCGGCTTGTCTCAGCTTTATCAATTACGCGGTCGGGTTGGGCGAGGTGCCCAACGCGCTTATGCCTATCTTTTTCAGGATAAACGCCGTGCCCCTACAGCTGAAGGCGAAGAACGCCTCGAAGTTTTGGCGGACAACACTTCTTTGGGTGCCGGTTATTCGATTGCCATGCGCGATCTTGAAATGCGCGGTGCCGGAGATTTGCTCGGCACGCGACAATCGGGTTATATCGCTGCAGTGGGTTTTCAGATGTACACAAAACTGCTTTCTCAAGCAGTTCAAGCTTTGCGCGAGGATACCGGTTTCAAGAGTTTGGATACGAGCCAATCGCCCCTGGCTCAGGTTGTCAGTTTAAATGTGAATGTCGATTTGCCGCTTAATAGTGAGATTCCTTCCACTTATGTGCCCGATGAAGACCTGCGTCTAAAACTGTATCGGCGAATTTCAAACCTGCGCAGCAATGAAGAAATTGCTCAAACGGAAATTGAATTTTCAGACCGCTTTGGTGAATTGCCCGAAGGCGTAAAAGATTTGTTTTTCCAAATGCAGGTAAAACTGGCAGTCGAAGCGGTCGGTTTGGAATCCGTCGCAATTGTCAATGGACAGGTTTTGCTCAGCTATCCGCCCCTGCCAAATGGCCTAAAAAGCCGCGATTTACCGGAAGTGGACCGCCTGGCAAGAGCGGGCAAGAACGGTTATTGGGTCAATATTAAAGAAGCCGGGGAAGAAAACTGGCGTGAAGCGCTTTTACGAATTTTGCAGAAGCTCATCATGGCAAAACAAGCCTGATTTTTTATTATTACATTGTGGAAAAGGTTGACATTACAACCGTAGGGCGAGATTGAATGGGCTTTATGCTTTGTGATTGTTAAGAAGGGCGCCCATTCAATCCGCCTGTCTCAATAAGTTCGGGTGCGATGTCCGCATGCGTTTCGGTTTCGCTGCATTTAGGTTGAAAACGGCGGACCTGTACCCGAACGAAGTGAGTGGTATTGAAAATGGGACAACGCAAAATGATTTCAAGGTTAGAACATTTTCAAGCACGCCCTACACAACATTAGACTCACAACGGCGGTTTGAAGATGGGGTTTTGCAAAATAATCTCAACGCTTAAACATCTTCAAACTCGCCCTACAATTCACACCGCTCCCGGCTCCCTGCTACCCGCTCCCCGATTGTGATATACTCCAAAAATGAAAACTTTGCTACGAAAGACGCCACGCTATCTTCAAATCCTGCTGGTAACGCTCGTCATTTTGGCTGGTTTGGGCCTGCTTTTTTGGTCTCAAATTAAGTCTTATCAGTTAATTGTCGATGGCGAGACCTACAAAATGCGAGCGATTGCCTTCTTTCCACGTCAATTGGTTAATTTTGCCGGAATCGAGCTGCAAACAGAGGATAAACTCTCGCTCAATCCTGATAAATTCCGCCTCAGCCTTCCTGAAAAAATTTATCTAACAAGCGC
>JAGOIM010000128.1 GCA_017995665.1 Anaerolineaceae bacterium
GGTCTACCAAGACTAAATTGTCCTCAATTCGGCTGATGATAGGGCTCTCAAAAGAACGCAAACGTTGGTTGAATTTTTTGGCGGATTTCGGTTTGAAGGCTAAAAGCCAGGTTGGGAGGCTTTGGCCTGGTAAACTCCCACCGCCAATCATGGATTCGCCGGGAATCACCTCGCCGGCTTGCAATTCTTTTTGCCAGCTTTCAGCTTTTGCTTTCAAATCGGCTTCTTTGCGATTGAGCATGTTGAGCACCGGGATGTTTTGGATGGCACTGCCTTTGAGATATTCCAATAAGGTGGCAGAAAGCGCTGCCAAGCAAAGTTTATCGGCTCGCAAAGCACGGTAGAAAGGATGTTTGCGGATTTTATCAAGCAGGTGAGCCTTACCGACGATGATTCCGGCTTGCGGACCGCCAAGCAATTTGTCGCCGGAGAAACAAACGAGGTCAACTCCATCTGCAATGGCTTTTTGGACGGTTAGCTCGGCTTCCAGACCGAAAATTACCGGGTCAATCAGAGCACCGGAGCCGAGGTCATGCATAAGCGGTATGTCGTGTTGGGCTGCCAAATCCGTTATTTCTGAAAGGCTCGGTTCGCTGGTGAAACCAACGATTTTGAAGTTTGATTGATGCGCTAAAAGCACAAGCTTTGCGCCTTCTTCAATTGCTGTTTGATAATCGCTGAGATGTGTGCGATTGGTTGTGCCGATTTCGACTAATTTTGCACCCGACAGGCGCATTACTTCAGGAATTCGAAAACCGCCACCAATTTCGACCAATTGCGAACGGGAAATGCAGACTTTTTTGCGATTTGCAAGTGCTGCCAAAGCGAGCATAACTGCTCCGGCATTGTTATTGACAACCAGGGCCGCTTCGGCACCGGTCAGTTTGATCAAAAGGTCGGCGGCATGGATATCACGTTTGCCACGTTTCCCTTTTTCGAGGTCGTATTCAAGGTTGGAATAGTTTAAACCGATCTCCGATACAGCCTCGATTGCAGATTGAGAAAGCGGAGCACGTCCCAAATTGGTGTGCAAAACAACGCCGCTGGCGTTAATCAGAGGCTCCAAACTTGGTGCTGATTCAGCTTTCAGATAGTCGCTTATTCTAATGATTAGTTGAGCTTCATCCGGCAGAGGCTTGCCTTTGCTGACTTCCTCCCGAATTTCGGCAAGGATAAAACGTACGGCTTCAAGGCAGAAATCGTGCCCATATTGCTCTTGTAAATCGAGCAATTCGGGAGAATTCAAGATGGCGTTGACTGAAGGAATGGTTCGTAAAAGGTTCATGCTTTAGTGCTCTGCCCGGGCTTCCAGCGACTGCGTTCCCACATTCGAATCAGGAATTCGATAACGAACAAGGCAATTCCTAAGATTATCGCCATAGTCAAGGTGAGAACCCGACCGATTTGCAACCAAGCAAGCATAGCGGCAAAAACACCAAACCAAACTGCCTGGCGAATAACCACAGAAGGTCCGGTAGGGTTTTCAGACGGGAAGCGACGATTGATGAACCAGGTGAGCGGCATAAAAAGTCCCGAGACCAGCAGGAGCAGGCAAAAATAGAAGAGCCAGCGCGGACCGACCGTCGGGAGCATCTGAGTCATCACGAAGTATAAACCCCCACCTCCGGCGAGTATGAGGATGATAATTGCAGGCAAGTAATAAGAAAAAGCTTGGCTTTTGGAATCTTCTTTCATAGGGCAAATTATACTTGACTTAGTGGAAAATTGACGAAATGTCGATAGAATCAGGGAGCGGGGAACTGGAAATAGGAAATAGAGCCAAGAGCTAAGAGCCAAGGGGGGGGGTGCGCTAATCCTCCGGTTGCTATTCTTTGTTTTTTGTTTACGAGGCTCTTAAGAATTCAACCAGGCCTGCCAGGTTATAGAAGGTTTTTGTATAGAGTCCATCGCTCAGTTCCCAGCTTCTTTCTCCATTCTTTTCCAGAATGTTGAGCTGGAGTTCGGTATCGGTGGAGGATGGGAAAACCTGGAAGCCAATACGTTCGAGTGCGCGTTCGGTCCAGACGCGGTTTTCGCCATCGCCTGCTAAAGAAATCTGACCGGCAAAGTTGCTTGACACCGAAAAATGGCCATTCATGACATCAAAATTGATTCGATCGCGTTCGAAAACGCGTTGGAAATCACCGCTCAAAACCAAATCTTCTGGGGCGGCTTGCAAGATATGCCCATTGGATGCCATCAACCAAAATTGGTCGGCACTTCTCATTGCCAAATCAAGGTCATGGGTAGAGGTCAAAACTGTCCTGCCGTGAATGGTCGCTAACTCGTGCAACAAATTCATAATCGAAACTCGTCCGGGCAAATCGAGATAGGCGGTCGGCTCGTCCAAAACCAAAAGGCGCGGTTCCTGGGCAAGAGCACGGGCAATCATTACTTTTTGGCGTTCGCCATCGCTTAGACGATGTACCATGCGTTTTTCAAAACCGAGCATGCCAACCAGAGCCAGGGATTCGTGGACAATTTGCCAATCGTGCTCAGTCATTCTGTCAAACATGCCTGTGAACGGGAAGCGTCCCATCGCCACCAGTTCGTTGACCGTCATAGCCCCAACCTCAATCGGGCTGGTCAGGACGACGCTAACTTCGTTTGCTAATTCTTTGCCGCTGTATTTCTGCAATTCCTTGCCATTCAGGCAAATTTCGCCACCCAAAGCTGGTTGCAAGCCGGTTAAGGTGCGCAACAAGGTCGATTTACCGGCACCGTTGGGTCCGACCAAACAAATGAACTCACCCTGGTGTAAATTTAGATTCAAATGATCGGCGACAATCGTGCGGTGAGGTTTGCCATTGATATAGCCAATTTCAAGAGATTTAATAGAAAGCACGGTCTTTTTCATACGTTAAAGGTTGACCGTCCTTTCTTGCCAAGAACTATCCAAAGCACAAAAGGTGCACCAAAGAAGGAAGTGACGACATTTATTGGCAAGATGTATTGACTGCCGGGCATTTGGGCAATCATATCGGCTGTTACAGCGACAATAGCCCCAATCAGTAAAACAGCCGGAATGAGCGTTTTATGGTTGGCAGTTTTGAAAAGGTTTCGGGCAATATGGGGAACAGCAACGCCGATAAAGCCGATTGGGCCACAAAAAGCGGTGACAACTCCAGCCAATAAGGAAGAGCTGATTAAGATCATCAATCGCGTTTGCTTGATGTTTAAGCCCATTGATTTGGCATAATCTTCGCCCAGCAAGAGGGCGTTTAAGCCTTTTGGCATTAATGCTAATAAGATTATTGCGAATAATACAACGGGGATCATGACGGAAAGCTCTGTCCAGGTTACGCTGGTGAAAGAGCCAAAAGACCACATGCTGTAGGCTTTAACTTTTTCCGGAGCGCTAAATGAAATCAACAGACTGACCAAAGCTCCGGTTGCATGGCCAAACATTAAACCTAAAATTAAGAGTGTTGTTGGTTTTTGTACTTTTCTTCCTACCAGCAAAATCAGACCCATTACGATTGCGGCACCGATGGAGGCAGCGACAACCAAACCAAAGCTGCCCATGGCGGTTAAGGTCGGAATAAAGAGCCCGCCAGCCATTCCAACACCCATAATTGCGATGGCAACACCCAGACTTGCGCCGGAATTGATGCCCAAAATAAAGGGGTCTGCCAATGGGTTGCGGAACATGGTTTGCATTTGAAGGCCGGCAGCACTAAGAGCTGCTCCCGCTAAACCAGCGGTAATTATTTTGGGCAGGCGATAGTTTAGGACAATATAAACCCAACTGTCTTTGACTCCCGGCTGCCCAAACAAAACTTTTAGAATTTCCCCCATAGGAATCCTCACGGAGCCTAAGAATAAATTGAGAGCCGCGACGAGCAAGAGCGCAGCCGGAAGAATCCAAAACAACCAGTTTTTGGTTTTTTGTTTTGAAGCTTTCGGTTCAACTTGCATGGGCGACTCTCTCATTTAAATCAGGTTACTCCTGCTACTACTGAAGCTGTTGGTAATAGAAGAATGTATGATCCGGAACCAATTCAGGATACAAAATCTTAATCATATCGAGCAGGATAACATCAGGATTTGCAACACCACTTTCAAAGTAATCGCTGCCACCCATAGCGGTTGTGCGAGCATTGTTGTTGTAAACTTCACCGCTCTTGTATGCATCGAAATCGGCAAGTCGTTCGTCCATAGCAGCAAGTGAGGCTAAATCTGCAGCCATACCGACGTTAATCCAGACATCGGCTTCCTTGGCGCGTTCGAAGACGGTTTCGAAATCAAGAGTTTGTGAATAATAACCGGGGATATCATTGAACAAATATTCCGCACCGGCATCGGTCAGGAAAATGGTTGCGTAGCTATCCACACCGGGCATACTCCAGGAGCCTTCGTAGGGAGTGTTGACCAAAACGGTTTTCTTTTCGGTCAGACCTTGGGTGAGGGCTTTAGCGGCCTCGTAACGTTCGACCATGGCATCAAAGATTTCACCGATTTCAACTTCTTTGTCATAGAAAGCGGCAATAAATTTGCCCCATTCTGCACGACCGAGAGGGCTTTGTTCAAGGTAATCAGCATTGATGACAACCGGCAAACCGGCTGCTTCGAGAGCGGGAT
>JAGOIM010000129.1 GCA_017995665.1 Anaerolineaceae bacterium
CCTTCTTTGATATTGGGCAAGCCTTGCATAATTCCACCCAAGCGGGCTTTGAGCACCTGGGTTGCCATGTGGCGGGTTGCGATTGGGATATCTCCCACAAACCAAGCTTCTTCAAGCAATTTCATGCAAGGTTGAATGACTTCCTGGAAGATCGTGAGCAAGTCAAAATAAACCTGGCATTCATCAAAAATCATGTAAAAACGCTCCTGATTGTGGGCAACCAGTGCACCAAACAACATTTCAGCGTAATGGCGAGCCGGACGGGGTGGTTGTTTGCGTGGTTTGGCGGGACTGTAGGTTTGTATGCTTTCAGGCCAAACGCCCTTTTCGCGAATCTGGTTGAACTGCTGAACAACCTGGCTGATGGTAATGCCGGAATCTACTCTGCGTTGGACCCATAATAATAATTGAATATCACGTTCGGAATAAAGACGATAGCCATTGGAAAGGCGCACGGGTTCCAAAAGGTTATAACGGCGTTCCCAGGCACGCAGGGTAACGGGTTTTATGCCAGTGCGATGTTGCACAGCTTTGATGGTAAATTCAGGCTCGGTTGGGTAACTGTCTATTTGACTCATGGTTGCCTCCTTAGTTCCTCAGACGCTAAAAATATATTAGTTAAAAATTTGCTGCGTTCTTCTGAGGTCATAAAACGGGGTAAAGCGGTTTCTTCGACAGTGATGGTATTGAGCTGTGTGCTAATATGCCTGCCCTGATAGAAGAAATGCTTTTGAATAAAACTGTCGTAGGTAATATAATAGCCGACCTGGTCGAAAAATAAGTTTCCCAAGCCGTAATGAATAATTGCGTCGTCTCGGAATTCGAGCGCTTTGCCAACGTGAGATTGACTGCCATTGACGATTACCGCGCCGGCATCTGCCAGGGGGCGAAAGTCGCGAATTGCCTGACTGGTAGCGGTGTAGAGGTCGTCTTCTTGAAATTGGAGGGTTACGATTGGCAGGTAGCCTTCTTCTTTCAAATCCTTAATGCTCTGCTTAATCCATTCCCAATCTTCGCAGGGGGCGGAACCGCTGCTGTCTTCGGTTGCCCAGGCCATTTCGGGCCCATAGGAATTACAACCAACGAAGGCGATTTTGTTGCCGTTATGTTCAATTTTGACCGGCTGTTTGGAGTTTTCAAGATTGGTGCCGCCGGCATAATATTGCATATGGTTCTTTTCGTAAAGATCGAGCGAATAGGGGACCGTGTCAACTTTGTAGAGTGCCCGCACGTCATTGTTGTGGTTGCCCGTCAGTTCGACAACATCCGTTCCGAGGTCGACTAAGAGCTCCATGTATGCCGGGTCGCTGCAGAAAAGGAAACCATCGTAGTCGGGGTCGGGATAGGGACAATCCTCGAAAAAGGAAACTTCGTTGCTGATGTGGGTGATATCGGCAGCGCGCATGAAATCGCGAATATAAGTGCCGGAACGCATGTGACCGAGCTCAGACATCGCAAAAGCGGTTTTACGGGCCATGGCGGTAACGCCGGTCATAATCAGGCTGGTCATTTGGTCGCGATGATAGTTGCTTTGGGGCATGAGCGTGGTTAAGATTTCCGGCTCAATCGTTTTTTCGGTGTTCAGGTGAATTGCAATCGGCAAAGCAAGGGCGTAATCAGTCGGGTCGAAATTTTCATCGAGCGGGCTGATACCGTCGATTGAGATGACTTTTAACTCATGGCTGAGTTCTTCGAAGGGCAGAATTGTCCAAACCGTCCCGAATTGGTCGCTTAGGTCGGGCGCGCTTTTTTGGATGCTCAGTCGGCCGGGGTTGTTGGCGTCAATCAGAGAGCGTAAAAGCTGATCGTCTATCTGGCTGGTTAAGGCACTGAAGGGCGCGTTTTCGTCTTCGGTTTTACTGCTCAAGGTCGTGCGGAGCTCAGCCAGACTGATGTCGTCCTGGATGGTGAAGAAGGGCGCTGCCAGAGCGTAAACCTGATAACTGACGGCTTCGGCATCTTTTGCGGAAAGGTCGACGAGCAAATCAGCTTGTTCGGGGTTATCAACAAGCAGAAGATCTGAAGGCAGGCTCAGTTCTGCGGTGAGTTCGCCGGGAATGTTATCGCTATAAAAAACGGTTATTGGTTCGGGAGTCGGTTCGGGCGTTGGGGTAGGCAAGGCAGTTGGACGCGTGAGCGTTGGCTGCGCTGGCTCGGGGCTTGGTTCGGGCTCGAGGGGAGGGATAGCTTCGCAAGCGGTCAATGCAAAGCATAAGCTCAGCACAAGCATGAGAAGACTCCTGAAGAGGTTGTGGTGTGTATAATTTCTGTTCATAATAATATGTTCTCCCGTAGAATAAAAGGGAGTGATAAAAATGTTTCAGCCCTGAACCCATTAAAAACAAAGTGGGTCAAAAAATTTGTATAATGTTTATTATAGTCTCAGCTGTAAAATCTGACAATACATATTTCAGGAAAAATGTACTAAAACGTGTTAATTAATCATTATTTTTTGATAAATTGGGGTTTTTGAGCGTCAGGGGCTCATGCCGTCGGGTGGGTTCCCGCCATATTGGTTGAAGAGTTCTTCCCATTGGGCAATTTCGAGTGCAGAAAGCGTTGGCTCTGAGCTTTCTGTTGGCGGAGTTTCCTCGTAGAACCGCTCTAATTTAGCGGCGAAATCCTGAGATTGCAGAGATGTTGCGTGATGAGCGCGGGCGGCAGCCTGGACCATACGGTCAGAGCTGACGACGGTATAGTTGCTTGCTGAACCGCGGAGTTGATGAAGGTAATCGGCGATAGCGTTATCGGCAATTTGTCCTTGGGGAACAAAAAAAGCTTTTACCAAACCAAAATTGCGCTGTCCGGCTTGACCGGTTGCGGCATGGTCAAAAAAGACCATTGCGCGACTCTTTTTGGCACGCAAAAAAGGCGTAAGCATCTCAATCAGCTTGTTTTCATCTTCGGGGTCGCTTAGGGACAAGCCGGCAATGCGGGGGATTAAATTATGCCCATCAATTATGTATTGCATAGCATTATTGTATCATCAGGGAGCCAGGAGCGGGGATCGGGAAACGGGGATCGGGGAGCAGCAAATAGGAAACAGCAAAAAGGAAACATCATTAGGAAGTTTGGGGTCAGAAAAAATATCATTAGCCAACCGATTAGATTGAAAATTCTGTGTGGACAAGAATTTCTATATTCATCCTGGGAAAAATTGTTACCTATTAGCTGTTACCTGTTTCCTCCTTTCTGTTTTTCCAGACTGCGTTTATAATTGTTTAGGTGACGCTTAATGCTAAACAAAGACGATTTTCACGAAATTAAATCCGCTCTCCCAGGGATTAGTGTTTTTGCTCCCAAACCCATCAATAAAGAAGAAAGTCAGGCGAAAAGTTATACCTGCCCGCAGTGTGGCGGGAAGCTGGCGTACGATTTGCTGACTTCGGGTTTGGCTTGTCAGCATTGTGGCTATTTGGCTGCCATCCGGGCGAGGGTGATTGCTCCAACCGCTGGCAAAAACGAATTCACAATCGAAACAATGAATATGGCCGATAAGGGTTGGGGGAGGATGCGCAATTTGTTGCATTGTCACCAGTGCGGTGCCGAGCTGTCTTATCCGGAGGGGACTGTTGCCAGCAGCTGTCCCTATTGTGGTTCGAACAATGTCAACGTGACATTGAGTGAGAGCAATTTGTTCCAGCCGCAAGCCTTGCTTCCTTTCGCAATCAAACCGGATCAGCTTCTACAATTTACGCAAGCCTGGTTGAAAGATGGCTGGATGCATCCCTCGGCTTTGGTTGATTCTGTCCAATTGGATAAGTTTGTTCCCTTCTACTTGCCCTATTGGGCTTTTACAAGTGGAATTGCTTTCGATTGGAAAGCCGAAGTTGCCCATATGGTAAGCGAGCGCTATTATGACGCTTCAAGCAAAAGCTATAAAACACGTCAAGTCAAGGTATGGCGTTGGGAAGACGGGCACGTTCAAAAGCAATATGAAAACTATTTGGTTAGTGGCGTAAACAGTAAGCGCTTGAACCCGAACCTTTTATGTGAGCTTGAGCCTTTTGATATGACAAGGCTGGTGGCTTTTGACCCTGATTTTTTGGTTGGGATCAACGCAAATGCTTATGATGTCGATCTAAATGCCGCCTGGGCGGAGGCAAAAAGGCAAATGCGGGAAGAGGCGCGACAATTAGCAATAGACGATGCGAGCAATAGCGAAGTGCGCAATTTGAGCATCGATATGAGTTATGAATCTGAAAAATGGCGCTACTTGTTCTTGCCGGTTTACATCGCACTCTACAATTTTAAAGAAAAACAATATCAAATTATGGCAAACGGTCAAACCGGGGAGATTTTTGGACAAAAACCAATTGACTGGTCGAAAGTTTGGTTGGCGATTGTTTTGATGATTTTGCCGGGTTTGCTGTTGATTCTAATCGGCTTGCCGGCGATTGCGGCGGCTGGAAGTGGAACACTGTGTTGTGGCCTTGGGCTGATTTTGCTGATTATTGGGATTGTTAATGCGGTTTCAACCTACAATAAAGCCTCAAAATGGGAGAACCTATGAGCGAAATGCCGCCAAACGCGATTCCCGAAGAAAAATTGACCGCAGAAGTAAGCTGGATGACAGG